>JBQCEX010000225.1:0-5642 GCA_051959855.1 Flavipsychrobacter sp.
TCCACATCCACTATAGCAGGTACATCATTTGGAGAAACATAGGCATTATAAGACCCGACAGCGCCAATAATATTATTATATTTTAATGGCTTGTAGCGGGTGAAGCAAAGCTCATTTGAGGTGTTGTAATATCCCCGCCACACATCTCCTCCGCCAGCGCTGGTATCGCCGGCATGAAACAGATCTGGTATATTGTCGCAGTTATAGTCGGCAAGCACCAGGTAGGTTTCTATTGGAGGGAAGTTTTTTTCATACTGTGGTTCATATATATAGTTGGGCTTACCTGCTATGCCGGTATTAATGAATGTGCGCACGCCTTTAAATCGCTCGAATATGACGAGGTCTTGTTTACCATCATTGTTCAAATCTCCCATAGTAAACTGGGGATTATTGAAGCCCCCGCACCATGCCAGTGTTTTTTCATTGCCATGGTCATCATATACTTTCACTGAGGTATCATATCGGTAAACTTCCCCCTGAAATTGCGCATTAGCCTGGAGGCTAAGCAGGCACAAAGCGATGCCTGCCAAGCGGGTATAAAAATGTTTCATAGGTATAAGTATTTAGTGTAGTCGCTATCTTATAATACTGATCGGCACCGTTCTTCTATCCTTTTCCGACTGTAATATGCAATAATAAACACCAGCTGCAAGTGTATTGGTTGGCAACTGCGTGCGGCCTCCTGCAGCAGGAACGGTACGTTTAAATACTGTTTGGCCGGTCATCGTTACAATGGAAATATCAATCTGTTTGGCCGCGAATGCTTCATTCCACATCAGGTTTACTGTGTTGCCTGCAGGATTAGGGTATACAAAAACCTCTGCATTATTGCCTCCTACCTTAGTTACCATAGTTGTAACAGTAGGTGTGTCAGTTACCAGTGTGTCTTGCTTATACAGTTTCAATCCACCCCATACGTTGCCTACTACCATTTCAAATTTGCCATCACCATCTACATCTGCCACAGCAACTGTTGAACGATAGCCATTGTAATCACCACGGTGATATATAGACAGGTAAGATGAATCAATAAAAGAATAGTTGCTGTCCAGCTTCATATATGGTCCTGTAGTATCGCCCTGGAAGCCCGGATAGCGGTATAGCTCACCCGACATGCTGCCCACCAGCAGGTATTCCTGGGCCGAGTTATCCATGCGCCCTATATATGGCGCGCTATGATATTCGCCGTTATAAAGGCCATCAACCTTCACCTTGCCAAGTGTTTTGGTTATGTATTTCAGGCTTACTGTGCCTGGTGTGGTGCTTACGTTCTGGTAGTAATAAAGCGATCCGCCAAAGCAGCCTGATATGAGGTCTGGTTTGCCATCCTTGTCCAGGTCATATATACACGGTGCTGCGTTGCCCCCTACATTCATAGTATTGTTAGCCGCATCCTTTAACGCCAGTTGACCAAGCTGCCATACCGGCTGAACACTATTGCTGGCTGCAGTATTTTTGAAATAAGTAAAAGACGCCCCTGTTGGCACATGGCCCAGTATCAGGTCGTCCTTTCCGTCATTATCTATATCGCCAATAGCTATTGATGCACCCTGGAAATTGAAAGTATCAAGGTTCATAAAATTGCTGGTTTGCAGCGTGAATGAGGGATGCCCCGGGGTACTGGTATTTTTATAGTAAGATATACGGGAAGTATAAGTGCCGGAATAAATACCATCTCTGCGATAGTAGCCATCAGATCCTATAAAAAGGTCAGGTTTGCCGTCTTTATCATAGTCGTAGAACACGGGGTATGACGCTCTTCCTACATCTATAGTCTTATCCACCATAAAGGTGTCACTCTGATACCTGAATTGCGGCACCGTAGCCGTACCGGTATTCTTCATGTAAATAACACACTTATAATCTTCGCCATCTTTATTAGGGGCTATCAGCAGATCTTTAAGACCATCCTGGTCTATATCTATATTAAACAAAGCCGGCCATTGAGGCATGCTGATAGATCGTACATGACTGTCCCAGGCAGTGTCCTGGTATACCATACTGTCCACGTTTTTACCAGAGCCCACCCTGCCATTTTCCAGGTACACCACATTATTAAAACCCACACTACCGTCCAGATAGTCTTTGTCTCCGTCTCCATCCATGTCTATTAGCACAAAAGTGTTACCGGAGTGTGTCTTTTTTAGCTCCCATGGTTTTAATATCAGGTTAGAATTATCGCAGCTAAAACCTAAAAGGTGTGTTAGCGATGCAGGTTGGTAAAACTTACCCCAGCATTGGTCTCTCAATTTTATTCTTATTGAGTCACAAGGCAAGGTATCTTCTACCTGTACATTTTTATACCACCACACATTATTCCCACCCAGGTCGTTGAATGACAGGAAATCCAGGTCGCCATCATTATCTACATCAACAATGGCGGGAATATCGGTACTGGACACATATGCATTATACCACCCTACCGCACCTACGAGATTATTATAGAAAAGCTCTTTGTAAAATTTAAAGCAGAGCTGGTTAGCCGCATTGTAGTACCCTGTAGAAACATTAATACCTGCGCTGCCTGCATGAAAAAGGTCAGGTATACTGTCGCAGTTGTAATCGGCCAGAATAAGATATACCTCTATAGGTGGGAAATTCAACTCATATTCGGGGGTATATACATAATGTGGATTACCTGCAGTACCCGTATTAAGAAAAGTGCGCACACCCATAAAGCGGTCATACACTACTAAATCTTCTTTACCATCGTTATTTAGATCGCCCATGGTAAACTGAGGGTTATTAAAGCCTCCACACCATGCCATGCTCTTTTCGTTGCCATGATCATCAAATATTTTTATACTTGTATCATATTTGTAGACCTGACCCTGGTATTGTGCGTGGCTAACTACAGCATAAGAGAGAAACAGTAATGAAAGGCTTAGGGTAAATGACAGCTTCATAGGAATTGCTTTATATAAATTTACATTATTTAATGAACAATAGCTAAAACAAAAACGGCTGCATTGCAGCCGTTCCATATTTTTTAGATTCGTAGATACTTATTTAGTCATATTGTCAAAGCAACTAACATTACTTGTACTGGTCACGTCTGAAAAGTTGTAAGCAATATTGCCGCTGGCAAAATTGCCACTACCGTAGTAGGTATGACCGCCTACTGTTTGAGAAGGTATATTTATAAAGCCATTATTGCAGTCCAGCTCAGCATAGATCGATATGCCCTGGCCATTGAAATTGGTAAAATAGATCCTGTTTGAAAAGCCTGCAGGGTCTACAATAATACTGTCAACATAAGCATTGCCATTACAATCAAAATTGCGGGTCCACTTACCGGTAACCATTGATGTACACTGTGGTGCTCTTAACACCTTAAGATTGAATGAATAATATTTATCACCGGTTTTAGAACCATGACAGTTAACTTTTATCGGATAAACACCGCCTGCGGCTGTGCCGTCATTTGTCAGAGTAAAATAACAGGTGAATGGAGCCACACCTGAGTGCGGGTTTGTAGTGTCAGCACTAATTCCTTTAGGCAGGCCGCTAAGCGTAATATCTACATTTTCTTGTATTGGCCCGATATAGAGGACACTATATAGCAACGTTAAACCAGAGCCTATCTGGTAACCTATTTGTTCATCAGATACATTATCAAGCCTCTACGTGGTGGGCAGATTAGATTGTTTATCCTTTGTCCACGATGCAATACTTATAATGAATAAAGTAAAAAGTAGAACAATTTTTTTCATACGCATGTTTTGTAAGAAGTAAGATAATAACAATATATATATTAAGCAAAAATTGCCCCCTGTAAAATAAAAATGGCTGCATATAGCAGCCATTTTTATGATAATATCATTTGATTGATTAAGGTCTCAGTGTAATAGTGCAATAATTATAACCGAAAGCAGAAGAGTCATAGTAGTTATAATATATGTAACCTGAATAAAAGCTACCGCTGCCTCTGTACATGTGACCAGCTATGTATTGTCTTGGTATGTCCAAGGAATTGCTCATACAGCTTAGGTCAGCATATACGTTTACACCAAGATTAGCAAAATTGCTGAAGTAAATACGGTTAGACGTGCCGGCAGGGTCAACTGATACATTGTCGTTGAAACGGTTGCCGTTGCAATCATAACCTTGCGTGTAGAAGCCTACAACAGAAGAGGTACACTGAGGAGCAGGCAATACTTTCAGCTTGAAAGTATATGATTTAGTACCTGTTTTAGACCCCACACAATTTAGTGTAATAGTATATGTGCCGGCCTTTGCAGTACCATCGTTAGTGATAATGAAATTTGTATTAAAGGTAGGAATACCGGTATGTGAATTAGTATCTACGGTAATGCCTGCCGGCAGGCCGCTCAGCGACAGTGTAACAGTTTCCTGTATAGGGCCCACGTAGTTTACGCTGTATGACAAATACGTAGTTGAACCAGGATAATATTGCATCTGTAGATCAGTAATATTATCTATCCTATAAGTTGTAGGTTGTGTAGAATTGTTGTCTTTCTTACAGGATGATAAGGCTATGCAAAAAAGCATAAATAGTAGCAACGTCTTTTTCATAAGCTCCGGTTGTTTTTTGGTTATTGGTTAAAGTTTAGAATTCGTTTTTCCACATCATGCTCTCAACGGGCTTTATGGTGCGGTTAGTATATTTTGCATTCTCTTTTTTATTATACTTATTGATCACCTCACCCTCCACAGGGAAGTATATGAGCTGGCCAACAGGCATCCCTGCATATATACGTACCGGGTGCACACAGCTTATCTCCAATGTCCAGGTGTTGCAAAAACCCACATCACCCTTGCCCGCGGTGGCATGTATATCTATACCCAGGCGCCCGGTAGATGATTTGCCTTCCAGGAAGGGTACATGCGCATGTGTTTCAGTATATTCTTCCGTTACGCCCAGGTACAGTGTACCTGGTTGCAGTACATAACCTTCCTCCGGTATTTCAAAATGAGATACTTTATTGTGCTTTTTTGCATCAAGAATAGTATCGTTATACACCGCAAGATATTTACCCAGGTGCACGTCATAAGAATTGCTGCCAAGATATTTACGGTCGTAAGGCTCTATAACGATAGTTCCTTTTTCTATCTCTTCAAGTATGCGTTTGTCAGAAAGGATCATAATGCAAATATAATCGTCTGGCTGATAATTAAAGATTTATGATATGGGAAATTAATCTGTTTTCGTAAAGATATATCTTGACAAGCTATTCCTTCACCAGTTTACCTTTATCCAGCACCCTGCCATTTTGCAATATTTGATAAAGATAGATGCCGGGAGGCCACAGCTCCGCATTAATTATTGTTCGTTTCGAGTTTTTTAGCAACAAAATATTATAAATCACCTTGCCAGTCATATCAGTTATCTCCATACTTGCATCGTCCGGCAGGCAGTATTGCAACATAAAACTGTTGTGAGACGGGTTTGGATAAACAGCTATAGTTGGAGTGACAGCATATGACTGGACAAACGAGGTAGGAAGCAATTTATTGGATAGACGCACCAGCCAGGCGGCATAAGCACCCCTGTTGCTTGTTACATCATGGTTTCTTGAACTTGTTAATCCGGCAGCTATATAAAAACTATCATTGGTTTGCACTATTGAGTTGCCCTGATCTATACCTGTGCCACCCAGTATTCGCTCCCAAAGTGTATC
>JBQCEX010000226.1:0-7489 GCA_051959855.1 Flavipsychrobacter sp.
ATTAAGATTACCCTTAAAAAGGATAAAAAAGTCCTTTTTATGACGTCGGTCATATTTTTTGCTGCTTATAAGAAAGAGTTTTGACCCGTAAAATATCGAAACTAAAAGCAACAAAGTGATATGAACCGCAAACACATCTTAGCAGCCATTGTTCTAATAAGCATTTTTATCTACAGCTGTGGCTCAAATCAGCAGCAATCTGCCAGCTACACCCCTTCTAATGCTACACTAAAAGAACCGGGTGACAGCACAGGCATAGCCGTTACCAGTGATGACACAAAAGGCAAAGGAAAATTCACCGATGTAAAGCTCACGCACCCGCTGGACCAAAAAATGCTGGCAGCAGGTAAAACTATCTATGATGTAAAATGTAATGCCTGTCACAAGCTAACAGATGAAAAGCTTGTTGGGCCAGGATGGAAAGGCGTCACTGATAGAAGAAAGCCAGAATGGATCATGAATTTCGTTACTAATACAGACGAAATGATAGACAAAGATCCTGCAGCACAGGCTATGCTTGAAAAGTGTATGGTGCGCATGCCTAACCAGCACCTGAGCGATGAGGACGCACGCAACATTCTCGAATTCATGAGAAACAATGACGGAAAGAACTAATTGATCACACATACCAACATTTATGAAACCATTATTAATAATGTTTGGCTCAGTTGCTGTAATAGCATCTATGCAAAGCTGCAAAATGAAAAGCGCTGAGGCTGCCGTAACGGGCGATGCCGCCTCTAAGACGTACGTTGCGCCCGGCAAATATGATGAGTATTACAATTTCGTGTCCGGTGGCTTCAACGGACAGGTATCGGTATATGGCCTTCCTTCCGGCCGCTTGCTGAAGGTGATACCGGTATTCTCTGTATTTCCGGAAAATGGCTATGGCTACAGTGAAGAAACAAAAGCCATGCTGAATACTACAAACGGCCTGATACCCTGGGACGACGAGCACCACCTTGACCTGTCTCAAACAAATGGCGAACAGGATGGCCGCTGGCTATTTGCTAATGCCAACAATACACCACGCGTAGCAAGAATAGACCTGGCTACCATGAAGACTGTTGAGATTATTCAAATACCTAACAGTGCAGGTAACCACTCATCACCGTTCATTACAGAAAATACTGAATACGTGGTAGCAGGTACAAGATTCTCAGTGCCGCTGGGGAGCGAAGATGTACCTATCAGCTCATTCAAGCAAAACTTTCATAGCACTGCATCATTCATTAGCGTGGATAAAAATACCGGCCACATGAATATTGCCTTCCAGATAGTGCTGCCCGGTATGAACCTGGACCTGAGCCATGCAGGTAAAGGACCCTCACATGATTGGTTCTTCTTCTCATCTTACAATACGGAACAGGCGTATACTTTACTGGAAGTAAATGCATCGCAAAAAGATAAGGACTTTATAGTAGCGGTGAACTGGAAGAAAGCGGAAGAATATGCGAAAGCAGGCAAAGGCAAGCGAGTACCCGCCGAATATGCACATAACACTTATGACGAAGATAAGCAAACCGCGAGCTCTGTAATAGAAAAGGATGTATTGTTGCTTGACCCTAAAGATTGCCCCGATATGGTATATATGATACCTTGTCCTAAATCTCCGCACGGCTGCGATGTTGACCCAAGCGGTGAATATATAGTCGGCAGTGGTAAGCTTGCAGCATTGATCCCAGTGTTCTCATTTACTAAAATGACACAGGCTATTCAAAACAAACAATTTGAAGGTGACTTCTATGGCATACCAATCATAAAATATGAAGCAGCCTTGCATGGCGAAGTGCAGAAACCAGGTTTGGGTCCATTGCATACTGAATTTGACGGTAAAGGAAATGCATATACTTCAATGTTCCTTTCTTCTGAAGTGGTGAAATGGCGTTTAAGTGATCTGAAAGTTCTTGATCGTGCGCCTACTTATTATTGAGTAGGTCACCTGATGGTACAAGGTGGTGACACAAAGAAACCATGGGGCAAGTACCTAGTAGCTTATAACAAAATAACCAAAGACCGTTTCCTGCCAACAGGTCCCGAGCTGGCACAATCAGCACAGCTGTATGATATATCAGGCGACAAAATGCAGTTAATACTTGATTATCCCACCATTGGCGAGCCGCATTATGGCCAGGCATGCCCTGCCAGTCTGATAAGGGACAAACAGGTAAAATATTATGACATAAATAAGAACCACAACCCGTATGTGAGCATGGGCGAAAAGAAAACGAATGTGGTAAGAAACGGCAATAGAGTGGATGTATATATGACGGCTATCAGATCTCACCTGGTGCCAGATAATATTGAAGGAGTGAATGTAGGTGACGAAGTGTATTTCCACGTAACTAACCTGGAACAGGATTGGGATATACCTCATGGTTTTGCTATCAAAAACTCAACCAGTGCAGATCTGCTGGTTATGCCAGGGGAAACACTAACGATGAAATTCGCACCGCAAAAGCAAGGTATCTATCCTTTCTACTGCACAGACTTCTGCTCTGCCCTGCACCAGGAAATGTCCGGCTACTTAAGGGTATCACCTAAAGGCAGCAATGTGGCATTGAAGTTTGGTACAGGCGTGGTTGCAGATGATGCAAGTGCAAAAAAATAATAATAACCATAATGACGTATTGCTATTAATGCAGTACGTCATTATTATTTCGTGAAGTCATGAAAAAGTTAAGTAAAGCGGGAAGAATAAGCATTATAGCGATCATTCTCTTCCTGGGCACACTGTGGTTTTTTCCTATGTGGCGCATTGATTTAAGAGCGCCACAATATCCCGGAGGCTTGTCAATGCAAATATGGATCAACAACCTAAAAGGTGATGTTCCGATCATAAACGGGTTGAACCACTATATAGGCATGAAAAACATCAACCAGAAAGATTTTCCTGAATTTGTATTTCTGCCTGTCACTATGCTGATATTTATGGGCCTGGGTATATTGGTATTAATATTCAACAGAAAAATATTGTATTATGCCTGGGCATTTATTTTCATGTTCGTTGGGATATTTTCTTTCTACGATTTTTATAAATGGGAATATAACTACGGCCATAACCTTGATCCTCATGCCCCAATACAAGTACCGGGCATGTCATATCAGCCACCAATATTGGGTTATAAAAAGCTCTTGAATTTTGAAGTGTTATCTCAACCGGATATCTCCGGGTGGTTTTACATAGCAGCAGGGGTAGTGCTATTGTCCATATCAATATATGAATGGAGAACCTCTAAATGAAAACGTTTCTAAGCATTTTTTGTTTTACACTTATAGCAGGCTTGTCGTCCTGCAAACAAAGCTTTGAGCCCATTGACTACGGACATGATGCCTGTATGCATTGCCGAATGACAATTATAGACAAACGCTATGCTGCGGAAATACTAACAGACAAAGGAAAGGCATATAAGTTTGATGATATGGGCTGTTTGCTAAAGTATATAAGTGATAATAATCTGCAGGTAGCCAACGCGAAAATATTCGTTGCAAATTATGCTGCGCCTGCAAATAGTTTTTTGGATGCACGGGTGGCAACCTATATACACAGCGAACTGCTAAAGACACCCATGAATGGCAACTATGCGGCATTTGAAACTAAACAGAATGCTGGAGTACCCGGAAGTGAAACAAATAAATTGCTCAGCTGGAGCGACCTGAAATAAGATGAAAGGGATATTGGTAATATTAGCTCTCGGTATCAGTTACCTGGCGCACGCAGCAACAATAAAAGTTGTGCCGGTTGGCAATGGTATACACCATGCCATTAGCAAAGCACACGATGGAGATACTATTTTGATAGAAAAAGGATTTTATAACGAGCACGATATTACTATTGATAAAAGGTTATTTATAATAGGAAAGGACTTTCCGGTTGTTGATGCCGGCAATAAATTTCAGGCATTTATTATTAATGCAGACTCAACGGTAATACGGGGACTACAGGTGCAGCATATAGGCAATGTCAGCATTGTTGATATGGCAGGCATTAGAGTGGTAAACGCAAAGTATGTTACTGTTAAAGGCAACAGGTTAATTGACAATACATTTGGAGTATATCTTCAGAATGCTTCACGATGCCTGGTTCAGGACAATGTCATTCATTGTAATAATAAAGACGAAATGAACGGAGGCAATGGCATACATGCCTGGCATTGCGATAACCTGTTAATTAAAAATAATGATATCTCCGGGCACAGGGATGGCATATATTTCGAGTTTGTAACCAATACCTATATCATAGGCAATCAATCGCATGGCAATGCACGCTATGGGCTGCATTTCATGTTTTCAAATAGTGATACTTACAGTCAAAACACATTTATGGACAATGGTGCCGGCGTAGCGGTGATGTACTCAAAAAGAGTATTGATGCAAAACAACTCTTTTCTGCATAACTGGGGAGATGCTTCTTATGGCTTGCTTCTAAAGGAAATATCAGATAGCAGGGTCGAACATAATAAGTTTATAAAGAACACAATTGGCATACACATGGAAACTACTACCCATGTAGATGTCAAACAAAATATTTTCCAGGATAATGGCTGGGCATTGCGCGTGCAGGCCAGCTGCAGTGGAGGCAACTTTACAGGAAATGATTTTATTGGTAACTCATTTGACGTAGCAACTAACGGCAGCATGGTTGCCAATGTGTTTGATCATAACTACTGGGACAAATATGACGGTTATGATCTGAATAAAAATAATATAGGCGATGTGCCTTATTATCCTGTAAGTGTGTACTCTGTAGTAACAGAGAAGATACCACCGACGATGATATTATATCGCAGCTTGCTAACCGATGTAATGGAACAGGTAGAGAAAGTGTTGCCAACGCTGACACCGGACAAACTGAGAGATGACTATCCGCTAATGAAAAAGCTAAAATTATGATCACAATTGAGCAGTTGACGAAATCTTACAAGAAATTTAAAGCTTTAGATAATATTAATCTAAAGTTTGAGCGGGGCCAGGCTATTTCATTATTAGGACCTAACGGATCAGGCAAGACCACCCTTATCAAATCAATATTAGGACTGGTAATACCGGAAAGCGGAATAATAAAGATAAACGGCGATAAGATAGATAAAAGCTGGGAGTACAGGTCTCATATAGGTTATATGCCGCAAATAGGAAGATACCCAGAAAATATGACGATTGCCCAGGTAATAAAGATGCTGAAAGAGATACGAAAAGATTGCCGTCGTTATGACGAAGAATTAATAGAGCACTTTAAACTAGCAGAATTTCAGCATAAAACTATGAACAGTTTGTCAGGTGGTACTCGTCAAAAGGTGAGTGCATGTCTGGCCTTTCTCTTTTCACCTGATATCTTCATTATGGACGAGCCTACAGCAGGCCTTGATCCTGTATCAAGCGAGCTATTGAAAGAAAAAATTGCTAAAGAATGCGCAAACGGGAAACTGATACTAATAACATCTCACGTATTAAGTGATCTGGAGGAGATAGCTACGCATGTAGTGTATTTGCAGGATGGTCGACTTAAATTCTACAATACAGTGGATGAGCTGAAGTACTTAACCGGAGAGGAAAAGCTAAATAAAGTAATTGCATCTATCATGCAAAATGAATCACGTGTAAAAACGGTTGTGATATGAAAACAATAGTAAAGTATGTACTGCTGGATCTATTAAAAAATAAAACTGTACTTGTTTATACATTTATCCTGGCGGCAATATCAGTTAGTGTTTTAGCCACCGGCGATAATACATCAAAGGGCTTATTAAGCATTCTGAATATCACGCTATTATTTGTGCCTATTATCAGCATGCTGTTTTCGACTATCTATTTCTTTAATTCTGTGGAGTTCATCGAGCTATTATTAGCACAGCCTATTAAAAGAAAAACAATGCTGCTGGCTGAATATATTGGTGTGGCATTTGCATTAAGCATCGCCTACCTTATTGGCGTAGGCATTCCTGTTTGCCTGTTCACTTATGAGTTGGCATCATTAACGCTCATACTTAGCGGCTTGCTTCTTACCCTTATCTTTTCGGCTTTAGCCTTGCTAACCTTTGTATTATTTAAAGATAAAACCAAAGGCATAGGTGCCGCTATTATTACTACGCTATTCTTTTCGCTTTTATTCGACGGGCTTCTTCTTTCATTCATTTTCTCTTTCAGTGATTATCCAATAGACAAACCTTTGCTGGGTATAATATCATTAAATCCGGTAGATCTTGCACGCATATTGGTGCTGCTGAAGCTGGATGTGGCTGTAATGATGGGATATTCCGGTGCATTATTCAAAAAGTTTCTTGGCTCTGCTACGGGAAGTATATATACAATATGCTGTATGGCTTTTTGGGTGATCATACCTGTATTAATGTCTGCCAGGATATTTAAAAGGAAAGATCTCTAAAAAGACATTTAAAGAGATTATGTAAAGAGCGGGGCTGAAGTTTTTACTTCAGCCCTGCTTGTAATTAAATCCTGCCTTCTGCCTCAACTGCCTTTGGAAACAGGATATTGTTTTCAAGATGGATGTGTAAATGAAGATCATTTTCAAATTCTTCTAATTTTCTATACAATAAAGCATAACTGTTGCATGCACCTTCCGGTAAGGTATAGCCATTAGTTAATCTTCTTGCTTCTTTCGATAATTCAGCTACTATGTCATGGTCATGTTCCATAACGGCCACCGGCTGCTGTACGGAACTGAAAGCTCTTGGCGTGGTAATGCCATCAGCCAGGTTGGCTTCCAGCTTTTTGATGTAAGGGAATAATATAGTCTCCTCTTTCTTCATATGAACTTTTAATTCGCAAAGCATTTCATCTGTAAGGCTTGCGATCTTAATGAGCTCCGGATGTTCCTTGCCATGATGATTTGCTACCTTCAAACTGAGATCTGCAAGCAGAGGTGTAATTTCTTTCACGTAGGCATGATGAACATTAACTATGTAATCAGCAAGAAATGATAAACTCCAGCTATTAAAGTCATGAGAAACTGAAGATATTGGCACATTTGAAACATTTTCCAACGCTTTCTTTACCTCCGATACACTCAAGCCATTTTCCCTGCAGGCCTCTTCAAGGCTCTTTTTTCCGCCGCAGCAAAAATCAATTCCTAGTTTTTTGAATACCTCGGCTTTGCGCAAATCTTTACTTACTATTTCTCCTATTGTTTCAGGTTGCTCGCCTGCGGTATTCTTGCGAATTTCAATTTTCCATATTTCGGGCCCATCTTGCAAATAAGCCCAGGAAAAACAATTGCCTTTTTCACCCAGAAGTTGGTAATACAACGGTTTAGGATCATGGTCATTGTTCAAAAGAATTGCCTGGCTAGCGTTCAGCTGATCAAAAGCATTAAAGACAGTACTGTGCTTTAGGCTTGGCTCTATTACTGTTACGTCAATTGTTACTGATTCGTTCATATATTTTTGGTTTAAAAGCATTTTGATTTATCTTCAAATGCAGGCTACTTAAGCTGAGATATGAAAGAGCATCTCGGGCAATAAGCAAGGCGCCC
>JBQCEX010000227.1:0-3679 GCA_051959855.1 Flavipsychrobacter sp.
TCAATTCAGTAACTGCATATCCTAATCCAACCAGTGCTGTGCTAAATATCTCTATCGATCAGCAGGTGGCTAAGGCTGTAGTGATAGAGGTGATGGATATTACAGGCAGGCAGGTGGGTAGTATCATTAACCTGCCGGCAGAAGTTCATCTTAATGCCCAGATAGGCATGAGTGACTTTAAGCCTGGGTCTTACATTGTACTGCTCAATCCTGGTACGGCAGATGCTTATACGATCAAGGTAATTAAGCAATAACCAAAACCATCAAAATCACAACTGAGGGGTTGCAATATTGCAACCCTTTTTGCATGCTCACTCCTTGTCCACAATGGATGCAAAACTGTAGAATACTACGTAGCGTGTTTCGAAGCGTTATTGAGACTGAACGCGTTAGCAGCGCTGCAATTGCTGGTACAGAATTATTGGGAATTCCCAATTGTCCAAGCTGTTTGGGCATTTTTCTTATTCCGTCAACACTGAACAACACATTGCTATGAGCGAAGAAAACAAGATCAGTCGCCGTAAGGTGCTTAGCGGCCTGGGGGCTACCCTGGCGCTTGCTGCCGTTTCACCATTCAATGCCCTTGCGAAAAGCGGCGAGACTGAACACCGCTGGCCCAAGGGAATTGAAGACCCCAGAGAGAAGTACCCTAAGCCGCCATTCAAGAGCCAGTCACAACCGTGGCCGGGGCTAGCCAGCAAGATGGACCCACGACCAGACCATGGTGAGACCAGCTACGTAGGCAGCGGCAGGCTAAGAGGCAGGAAGGCCCTGATAACCGGCGGAGACAGTGGCATGGGCAGGGCTGCTGCAATAGCCTACGCACGTGAGGGAGCAGATGTGGCCATCAACTACTACCCCACTGAAGAGCCTGATGCGCGTGAAGTCATAGAGCTGATAAAGGCGGAAGGACGCAAGGCGGTGTCGATACCCGGCGACCTGCGTGACGAAGACTTCTGCAAGCGGCTGGTGGCTGAGGCCGTGAGCCAGCTAGGTGGCCTGGACATTGTAGTGAGCAACGCAGGCAGGCAGCAGGCAAGGGAGTCTATACTGGACCTGACGACCGAAGACTTTGATGCGACGATGAAGACCAATATCTACGCTCCATTCTGGATCATTAAGGCTGCATTGCCGCACCTGAAGCCAGGATCAGCGATAATAGGTACTGCATCGGAGCAAGCATACGATCCATCGCCGGACCTTTATGACTATGCACAGACGAAGGCTGCCACGATGAACTACGTGAAATCGCTGGCGAAACAGCTGGGGCCTAAGGGCATACGCGTGAACGGCGTGGCACCCGGGCCTATCTGGACACCCCTGCAAGTGAGCGGCGGCGCTACACAAGAGAAGCTACAGAAGTTTGGCGGCAATACACCGCTGGGTAGGCCAGGGCAACCTGCTGAACTTGCCTCCATCTATGTGCAACTTGCGGCCAGTGATGCGAGCTTTGCCAACGGGCAGATATACGGTTCATCAGGCGGTGCGGGGCAGCCATAGCCGCTATTGTTTGGTGCCTGAGAAGCTCAAGTTGTATGTGGAGCTACCAGAGGTAACGAACACCATGCTGAGCGTTAAGGTTGAGCCATTGAGATTGCCAGTGCCTGTCACAGTGAAGGTTTCGCTGAGTGATGGCACGGTAACCTGTTGTGATGCCATGGTAATGTTCTTGCCGCTAACGCTGCCATTGATGGTATAAACTGAACCAGCACCTGTTCTTGAGTTCATGACGATGGACGAGCTGCTGCTTTTGGTGATCACGATGGTATCCGGGCTGGAGTAGATACCTGATGTGACAAGCGTACCGTAGTAGGTGCCTACCAGTGCATCGGCGTCGTTGCTGCTGCTTGATTTCTTGCATGAGCTTGCCAGTATTGTAACAAAGGCTATTGCGATAATGGCTGCTGTGTTGATTGTGTTTCTTATCCTAAGCATAAAACGTGGTTTGAGTTGATTATTAATTAAACCACGAATGTAGCGGCCGGCTGAGGGTATAAAACTTATCGTAATCAATGCGTTAGCTGATTGTAGTCAGGCGGCTGATGTTATTTCTTATGCTGCAAGAGGGTAAGGAGCACGACTGCATTGTTGTGTGTTTCATCTTTTGCAGCATAGAGCAGGGTTACCGTTTTATGCTGTGCAATGTCATCCTTTAGCTCTGCGAGTGCGGATGAGTTGTGCAGCTCTGCGGTATATCTTTCAACGAAGTTATCCCATTTAGCTGCATCATGATTGAACCATTTGCGCAGGGATGAGGAGGGTGCTACATCCCGGAGCCATTTATCGAGATGGGCATCTTCCTTTTTTATGCCGCGGGGCCAAAGCCGGTCGATCAGTATCCTGTAGCCATCGGTGCGGGTATGTGGTTCATAAATCCTTTTTATCTTAATCATAGTGCGAGTGAGTTTTAAGATAATGCATATACCGTACCGGATGTGTACTGTTGCAGCATGTAGCGGCAGCGATAGGTGTATAGCAGGAGGTCCAGCTTCCAGGCGGAAATGCTGATGGATGACATTGGTACCTCTATGCGGCCATCAGGGTATTCGAAGCGGAAGAATTGTTCTGAACCAGAGGGACGATCTACACCTGTGACGCGGTCGGTGCGATGGTAACCTACGCTTGCTACACGTTCATTCTCTATATCGGCCCAAGGGAAGAAGCGATCGGCCTGGATGTCTATGCCTTTATTGCTGATGGTCATTCCAGGTTTTCGGGAGGGCATGTTGAACATCTTGCAATAGATGACCGTTTCTGCAGGTATGGAATCGTCATCAACGAATACTGCATCTGCTGAAAAGCGTTCCTGAGCTGCGGCAACATCCTGCCAGGACTGCGGTGCCAAGAGACCCGCTATTTCTGCGCAACGCTGGAACTGATGGATATCATTCACATTTTGGTAGGCCCATAGACGCCAGCCTGGTGTAGCCACCTGTGTGTATAAAAAGGAACACAGTAAGCCAAGCGGCAGCAATGCGAAATCCCACCAGGAGAAGTGTGCTATGAGCAGTGCGACACACAAAACTGGACCCGCGGCTATAATAATAATTGATGGCCTTTCGATGACTTTTGTGCCGCGCTCTATAGCTTGCTGAACGGTAACTGATGGTGTGTGCATAATTTCATTTTGTGTTTACTAAAGGTAGTGTCTTTTACTGCTATATGAAATACATTGACGTTGCCTGCAATGTCTCATAATGAGCGCCGTGGGTGAAAATGTCCCATTGTGACATTTTTTTGTGTTTGGGAGATTTTGTGCGGCTGAATTGGCTGAAAGCATTGCCTATGCTGACTTATGATGAATTTATCAAAAGTTACAATGTCGGGCAAAAACTACCCAAAATGTCACAAAATGTCGCATTTGGAAAAGTGTCATGTTAAAAATATGCAGCAGGAAGACTCATGAAGGAGGTTGGGTTTACAGTAGGTCAAAGAGCGGCGTGCTATTGGGGTAACACGGTAGATGCAAGTTACAACTGCAAGTAGCCGTTAGCAAATAATCATATCCACATTCTTGCTTAATGTGTCAATGTGGGGGAATGCGGCAATGTGATGATAAATGTGGTGTATAACGGTGTCACCTGTTGTTTCTCTGCGTTACGTCTCCTCCGTGCGTCTACTTTCTTTTTGTCTCGCCAAAAATGAAAGGAGCAAAGAAAAAGGCGAGTTTTGGCAAACT
>JBQCEX010000228.1:0-6490 GCA_051959855.1 Flavipsychrobacter sp.
AATAGTTATGTAATTTGATTTTACCATGGTGTCGGGACAACCGTTATTATATGCAATCAGTGTGACAGTATATATACCGGCATCATGATATATATGCATAGGACTGTCTGCAGCGATGCTTACGCCATCTCCGAAAAGCCAGGAATAGTCTGTGGCACTGTCCGATGTATTATGAAACGTCACCGGTTCATCAATACATGCTGTAGTAGGTGTAGCATAAAAGCTTGCCGTAGGGTGGGACCCTACATGTACGGTAAAGGAATCAGTAGCAGAGCAGCCATTACTTGTCGTTATATTTAATTTAACTGTGTATGTGCCATAAATACTGTATATATGTGTTGGGGTGCCTGACGATGAATGGGCTGAACCATCACCAAAATCCCAGTCAACAGATGTTATAGAATATGGATAAGTTGTAACGCCATTGCTAGCCGTATATGCAAAATTCACAGTGAATGGCTTGCAACCACCTATTGAGGCTGCAGTACCGTTGCCGGTAATAACTACTATTAACGGCGAAATAGTTACATCATGAAATTTTATAACAGAGTCTGTACATCCATAGCTATTAGTGGCAATCAATTTCACATCATAAGTGCCATTGTGCAAATAATAATGGTGGGGATTTACAGCTGTAGAACCGGAAGTATCCCCAAAGTCCCACTTATAAGAAAATGGAGTACCTGATCCTGTTGTGCCATTAGTAAATATTATAGTGTCAGGCGCAGGACACGGTGCTGTAGGGGAAAAGGTGAAATCCGGTTTTGGCTGAGGATTTACAGTGATAGTTTTTTTTATTGAATCAACACAGCCATTGCTGGAAGTAAGCTTGATCGTATAATTGCCTGCTGAAGCATATGCGTGTACTTCTGGATTGCCACCAGAAGTATAACCATCGCCAAAATCCCAGGAAGTAGTAGTAAAAGACGGTGTCGACGTATTAGTTACAGTGACATATGACCCTGCGCAAACGGTTGTTGGAGGGGTCATTGTGAATGATGCCGTTTCGTGCGTAAAAGTAATATAGTTAGGTATCGTTAAACTGTCTTTACAACCTGCTGCGCTTGTAACAACAAGCTTTACATCATAACTGCTATGTGTAGATGAATATGAGTGGCTGGGATTAGCTGAAGAACCCAGCGCGCTTCCGTCTCCAAAGTCCCATTTATAAGTATAAGGAGAGGGGCCGCCACTAATGGTTGAGGTAAACGATGCTGTGCCTGAGGTACCACAAAATACTGTTGGGGAAGCAGAAAAGTTCACATTGGGCGGGCCGTATACATGAATCCAGTTTGGTTTTCTTGCTACAGATTGGCAACCTGCTGAGTTCGTAACCGTAAGCGTTATTGTGTAATAGCCAGATGTTGAATATCCGGGATAAACAGGATTTTGTGCTGATGAACCATCACCATTACCGAAACTCCAATTGTAGGAAGCTCCGCTTGCAGTGCCAACCCCTAAAACTGTTGCATCAGTAAACGTAATGGAGGCGCCGACACACACGGCTGTGTCAACTGTAAAATTTACTCGCGGTGTGTCATAAATGTTAATACCAAGGGTGTCAGTGGCGGAAGCGCTACCTGCCGTAGCGGTTAAAGTAACTACATAGTGTCCAGGTGATGGGTAAGTAGCAGAACCAGTAGAGCCAGTACCATGATTTCCATTACCAAAATCCCAGGATAATGATGTAGCACCGGTTGAAGTACTCGTAAAATTTATAACCGCACCAGCGCAACCGGATACTTTATCAGCAGTAAAACTCGCCGTCAAACCCATAGCATTAAAGCCAAAAAGGACTAGAAAGCAGGTCAATAAACTTAACGCACGTGTAGAGTAGAGCATATATGGTCTATAAATAAGCTATTAAAGGTTTTTAGAATAAATGTGGTTGGCTTAAAGTTAAGCTTTTCTTAACAAAATTGTCTATTTATTAATCTCAAATTTATATAAGTGTAAACTATTAAGACGGTGGGATAAGAGGAATGGTTTGGCTGCAACTTAAAATTAATATTATGAAATATAATATTAACTTATATAATTAGATGGTCAAGACTTTTTAGTCTATCTACTGAGAGTACCTGGGCCAGTTGGATATCAGCAATATCTCTTAAATTTTGCATGATATTTTGAGCATCAGCATCTGATGTATTGCTTTGAATCATCCACAAATAATCCAGTTGCTTAGCTTCCGGCAGCAATGTTTCCTTGTCATTCTTTAGCTTATAAATCAGATGCTTTGTGCCGCTAAGGTGGGGAAGGTACTGGTAAATGGGAAAAAATAGTTGCCGCCCGGTAGATTGCAGACAGACATCCAGATCAGGCTCCCGCCTGAACTGCATATCAAAATGCTTATTTAATAGCCAGCAGAACCGATAGGCCGGCAATGCACTTGCTATGCCAATAAGCGCAGTGTCAGCAAAAAAATCCTCCTGCATGGCGAGCGTATCCAGTGTCCATTTTGCTGACATATTTATTGTTTTAACAAATTTCGTTCTTATCCGTATATTTCCAAATAAATCAACCTTACTATTATATGCCTGTATTTGCAATTGTGCTTGCTGTTCTGCTTATCCTTCTTGCCATGTGCTTTGTCAGTGTACGCCAGGGTACAGTAGCAGTCATTACTGTTTTTGGCAAGTTTAGCCGAATTCTTAGACCGGGACTCAACTTCCGTATTCCTTTTATAGAGTCTATCTATACAAGAATATCTTATCAGAACAGATCAATAGAATTAAAGTTCCAGGCCATAACACAAGATCAGGCTAACGTCTACTTCTCCGCAATGCTGCTTTATTCGGTTCTAAACCAGGAGACAGAAACAATAGAGAATGTTGCTTTTAAATTTATGGACAATAGCAACTTCATGCAGGCGCTCATACGTTCTGTAGAAGGAGCTGTGCGCGCTTTCGTTGCTACCAAAAAACAATCTGAAATATTACTGTTACGCACCGAGATCATTCAGCATGTGAAAGAACAACTGGACAAGCAACTGGAAAGCTGGGGTTATCACTTGCTTGATCTGCAGATGAATGACATAACATTTGATGACGTAATTGTGAAATCGATGGCGCAGGTAGTTGCATCAAACAACCTAAAAGCCGCCGCAGAGAATGAGGGCCAGGCATTGCTGATAACTAAAACAAAGGCTGCAGAAGCAGAAGGAAATGCCATAAAGATATCAGCTGATGCAGAACGCCAGGCAGCGCAAATGAGAGGGCA
Source organism: Flavipsychrobacter sp. (assembly GCA_051959855.1). GTDB lineage: Bacteria > Bacteroidota > Bacteroidia > Chitinophagales > Chitinophagaceae > SZAS-30. Next base: position 3,220 of record JBQCEX010000228.1, read on the forward strand.
AGGTGTTGCTCTGTTCAGGGAGGAAGTAGCACGAGGTATGGCCTCTGCAGCAAAGGAAATGGAGAACGCACACCTTGATGCATCCTTTATACTTTTTTCTATGTGGACAGATGCATTAAAACATTTTGCAGAGACAGGTAAAGGAAATACTATTTTTCTTGATGGCTCTACTGAAGGATTTCAACGTACTATGCGAGAGCTGATGATAACGATGCAGGGCCAATATAAGGAAAAGCAATAATTAATCCCGCTTTAATTTCCAGGTATTATTTGTTCACAAGAACATAAACATTTGCAGATATTCATATTTGCACATTAATTTTGGGGCGTTCAAAAAGAAATATTTTCATGGTCGATGTTTTGTTGGGGTTACAATGGGGAGATGAGGGAAAAGGTAAGATAGTAGATTATCTCGCATCAAAGTACAATATTATAGCCAGGTTCCAGGGAGGTCCTAACGCAGGTCACACATTATATGTGAATGGTAGTAAGGTAGTGTTGCATACTATACCGTCCGGCATCTTTCATGATCATTGTCTTAACCTGATAGGTAATGGTGTAGTAATAGATCCTGTTACGCTGCAAAAAGAGATACAGACAATACAGCCGCTGCAGCCAGATATGTTGGAACGCCTGTTTATTTCTCACCGCGCCCACCTGATACTTCCTACACATCGCGCATTGGATGCTGCTTCCGAAGCAGCTAAGGGACACGACAAGATTGGCTCAACGCTGAAAGGCATTGGTCCAGCTTACATGGACAAAACCGGCAGAAATGGCTTGCGTGTAGGTGATATACTAAGCAAGGACTTTAAAGCGAAATACGAAAAGCTGAAGCATAAGCACCTTGAAATGCTGCAGCAATATAGCCAGCCGGTAGCGTGGGAGCAATGGGAACAACCGTTCCTGGACGCTGTGGATTTCCTGCGCACGCTACAGGTAGTAAATGCCGAATATTGGCTTGATAAACATTTAAAGGAAGGCAAGACAGTTTTAGCAGAAGGCGCACAAGGTAGCATGTTGGATATAGATTTCGGCACTTACCCTTTTGTTACATCTTCTAATACCATTACAGCAGGTGTATGTAGTGGTCTTGGTATTGCAGCCTCACGTGTTGGTGAAGTGTATGGTATTACAAAAGCTTATTGTACACGTGTGGGTGGAGGCCCATTCCCTACGGAACTTACTGATGCAACAGGCGAAGAGCTGCGTAAAGCTGGCAACGAATTTGGTGCCACTACAGGCCGCCCGCGCCGCTGCGGATGGATAGACCTGGTAGCCCTACGCTATGCAGTAATGCTAAGCGGTGTAACGAGGCTTATTGTTACTAAGGCAGATGTAATGGATCATTTTAATCCTATTAAAGCTGCGGTAGCATACAAGGTAGATGGTAAAGAAACAAAAGAGCTGCCATATGATATGTGCAGTGTAGATATTGAACCGGTGTATGAAACTTTCCCGGGATGGGACAAGCCAATAAGCACCTGTAAAAATTACGAAGAATTACCAACAGTATTCAAAGACTATTGTAATTTTCTTGAAAATTATCTGGAAACAAAAATTGCATTTATTTCTAATGGTACAGGCAGAGATCAACTGCTCACTATTTCTTAGAAAAAAATATTTTTTTGAAAAAAAATTTGGCAATCTCCTCAAACTATTAAAAATTTACGCCATCAAGTATGAGCGCTATGAGATCAAATTCAGGAAAAAAAGAAACGAAGAAAAACAGCGCAGACGAAAGCGCAAAGTCAGCAGCTAAAAAAGCATCATCTAAACCTAAAAAGATAGAAGAGGATGAAGATGATGACGATATAGAAGATGATGATGCTGATGAAACTCCAAAGAAAAAAACTGCAGCTAAAAAAGCAACAGGAAAAGCGAAAAATGTAGATGACGACGATGACGATGATGACGACGATTTAGATGATGAGGATGATGATTTTGGCGCGGACGATGAAGATGACTATGATATAGACAAGGATTTTGAGGAATTCGACATGCCTAAGTCAAAAAGTAAATCTACCGGCAAAAAGAAGTCAGCAAAAGATGATGATGACTTTGATGTGGATGACGAGTTCAAAGACCTGGGCTTCTTCAACGAAGGAGATAGCTTTGATGATGATGACGACGATTTTTAATTAAGCTATCGTTGCAACGACAAATAGCTACGTATACACTGGCAGAAGGCCAGTATAAAGAAATAAAGAACAGAATGCTGAATTGGGCTGACCAATTTGGCATTCTGCTTTTTTTAGATAGCAATTCATACGAGTCTGTATATGGCCGTTATGAATGCCTGCTTGCAGCCGGAGCAGTTTACACTACAGGTCCTGGTACCACGCTAACATCCCTGCAGGAATACCACGTAAAGAATAAGGATTGGCTGTTTGGGCATATATGTTACGACTATAAAAATAAAATAGAGCCCAGACTTAGCTCATATCATCAACCAAAGCTAAACATCCCATTACTGCAGTTTTTTTGCCCGCAACATGTTTGCTACATTGACAAGTTGAAAAATACTTTGTGTATTGAATCTGCAACATCTTCACCGGATAGTATTTATAAAGCAATATTAGAAAGCAATACGGATGCTGATGCGGATATTCCCCGAATCGATTTTAAAAAGCGAACAGATAAAGAGCACTATTTAAATACAATACATAAACTTAGGGAGCATATAGCTGATGGTGATTGCTATGAAATAAATTATTGTTGTGAAGGATATAATGAAGCTGCTGATATTGTGCCCGTAAATGTATTTACTGCGCTAAATAAATTATCTTCTGCGCCGTTTGCTGCCTACTATCGCAACAATGATAAATACCTGATGTGTGCCAGCCCTGAGCGCTATTTGCAAAAAGGAGGGAATAAAATTTTATCACAGCCAATAAAAGGTACCGCCCGCAGAGATAGCAATATACATAAGGACCAGCTGATTAAAAACGAACTGCAGCAAAGCATAAAAGAACGAGCGGAAAATGTAATGATAGTGGACCTTGTGCGCAACGACCTGGCGAGAAGTTGTGAAACAGGAAGTGTACAGGTTGATGAATTAATGGGCATTTATAGCTTTCCGCAAGTGCATCAAATGATTTCAACCGTGAGCGGAACACTAAAGGGCCATGCAGGCTTTGCTGATGCTATTAAATACTCCTTCCCGATGGGCAGTATGACTGGCACTCCAAAGATTAAGGTAATGCAACTGATAGAACAATATGAACATGCTTGCAGGGAGCTGTATTCAGGCACGGTCGGTTACATAGAC
>JBQCEX010000229.1:0-2165 GCA_051959855.1 Flavipsychrobacter sp.
GGCACCATGCTCAGCCACAATATTAAGTGGCAAATGCCCCAGCCATTTATCAAGGGTTGCCTTATCTCTTCCACTAATGACGACTACATTGTTCTTTATGTCATTACCCAGTCGCTCCAGTGTTCGCAGCACTTCTGTATCTGGGAATGCATCTTCAGGTCGTCTGGTGAATGGCACCAGTGTTCCGTCATAATCAAGGAACAGCAAACGTTTCTGGGCGTACATATAACGTACGTCCAATGTATGGTATATAGATGGGTTAATGATCGTACACTTGTTGGCAGAACGCTTATCCTTGATGCCATTCAGATTTGCCAGCATAGTTTGGGCCCATTTGTGAATGTCATTCTGCTGTACCCGCTGCTGCATCTTGAGCATGCGTCTGCTGCGTTCTTCTTTTGGCATTACCAGGCCTTCACTGATGGCAACTGCAAAGCCTTCGATATCATTAGGATTAATCTGGATAGCTTCTTTAAGCTCTCTTGCGGCACCTGCAGATTCACTCAATATCAATACGCCATGTTTATGCACGTTGCTGGCTACATACTCTTTACACACCAGGTTCATACCATCTATAAGCGGCGTAACTAATGCCAGGTCTGCAGACTTATATAATGCAGAAAGCAGGTTTGGGGGAAAAGAGCGATAGAAATGGCGAATAGGCTGCCAGCTAAGCGTAGCATACTTGCCGTTTATCTCACTTATCAGGCGGTCCATTTCCCTTTTTAAAGCCTTATAGTTACGGGCATTATCTCTTGATGGTACCACAAGATGAATAAACGTAACCTTTTGTCGCCATGCAGGATTTTGCTTCAGGAACAGATCAAAAGCCTGCAGACGTTGCAAAATGCCTTTGCTGTAATCGAGTCTATCGATAGAAATGATGATTTTAGTATTCATCAATTTTTCCAGCTTTTGAGATATCTTCTTGGTGGTCTCTTGTGCCGATAGCTCGTTATACTTCTTATAGTCGATGCTGATAGGAAAAGCTTCAATGTTCACCTTGCGGCCTTCTGACAAAAACTCGTTATTCTGTATGTTAAGCTTCAGAATGCGGCTAACAGAACTGGCAAAATGCTTGGTGTCATCTTCAGTTTGGAAGCCAATAACATCTGCTCCAATCAAGCCATTCAGTATCTGATTTTTCCAGGGTAACGCACGAAATATCTCGTAAGAAGGAAAAGGAATATGCTGGAAATAACCGATGGTAATGTTTGGTATCGCAGCACGCAATAATTGAGGAAGGAGCATTAAATGATAATCGTGCACCCATATAATGTCATCAGGCGTAGCAAATTTTATGATTTCGTCAGCAAATTTTTTATTTACAGCCACATAGCTTTCCCAATATTCAGGACTGTAGTTGCTATACGTAGGGAAGTAGTGAAATAAAGGCCAGATAGTTTCATTAGAAAAACCTTCATAGAAATTATTGATCTCATCCTGGCTCAGGAAAATAGGGTGAAGATTTTTAGAATGAAGTTCATTTGATATTTGCATCTTCATATCTTCAGACTGCACATCTGCACCAGCCCAGCCAATCCATAAATTTTCATATTCTGTTAACACAGAACTAAGACCTGTTGCTAACCCCCCTTCACTATTGTTATATGTTAATTCGCCTTCTGAAAAATTTATCTTAATGGGTAACCTGTTAGACACGTTTATGATACGGCCGGTATGTGCATCTGCATTCATCCTATATCCCTTTGCTATTATTAAATAAAAAAGGGTGCCAGTGTGGATAAATGTTTGCTTATAGCGTTGCAAAAGCTTAGGTTAGACGGAATAACGTCGATATGACTTCAAGAAAAAATAATTATAAGCTGTTGAAAGAATATATGGGTTCAAATCTGAACTTAAACTAATTTGTAAAATACTCAATTAGTTATGTGAAACGTAAACAGCAAACGTTAAACACAAAGCAAACAAACGTCTTGTCTGAAATTATATATAAGTCTTAAATAACTGTTGAAGGTCAAGCTGTGGTAATAATTATTTTACCTTGATTTTTAAGCCTGCAGCACAATACAGCAATTCATATGTGAGGATTATTTACCCCAATTAATATAATGGAATTGCATTAGCTGCATGCTTTAGCATAAACAACATTTACATAGGCACTGCTTGTTGAAGAACTGGTACGGATTTTATATTAGATCGGA
>JBQCEX010000230.1:0-3338 GCA_051959855.1 Flavipsychrobacter sp.
GTTACAGTACATTAAATAAGTATATCAATCAATTATAAGATAATAAGTTAGATATTATATTTTAATGTCATTTTAATATCTCAAACCTTAAATTTGCCGCTATTATCAGATTGGAAAAGGCATGCTAGTATTTAAAGTTACATTTGTAAATAATGAGATTTTATCCTGTAAGCATTCAGAAGATGTGACTATTGAGATTAAGGGTAAATACACATACGAACACCATAACGGTTATCTTATCCATGCCTTTGTAAAAGCGGAGAACGAACCTGATGCCCGTAAGGCAGCACAGAAAATAATAAAGGAGTTTATTAAGAAACAATAGGTCCAATTTCAAAGCTGCTCACACCACATAGCTTTCACCCGTATTCACAAATTGATATAGCCAGCCCCTGATAACAGTATCCCAGCCCTCAGAAATCCTATCGTAGCATTCCAGGTCAGGCACCAGCCCCTCATGGGTAAAATGGAGCGTAGTTTTATAGCCATCGCTGTTTAGTTCAAAGATCATTTTGGTATTGGTCCATTCTTCTTTGTTCCTTTCAAGCCAGTCAAACTTACTTTCTGTTACCAGCCACACTACTTTTTTATCAGGAATAATTTCAACCACCCGCTGTCTTGAGAAATGCGTTCCCGGATGATGGATAGTAAATTCATCGTTCACCGCTACGCTATTTCCTTTAAAGTCTTTACCGCCCCACCATTTTGGCACATCCCGGGTTAGGTGTTCAAAAATTTCCCATGGCGACTTTTCAAAAGTCACAGTCGTTGTAAAGCTTTGCTCGTTCATGCTATTTATTACTTGCCATTATTTAAAAAATTATACAGCCGATCCTTAATGGTCATATCGCACACCTGCTTCAATCTCTCAACTTCATCTGCCAGAACAGGCCCGTCATAGGTAAATTCAAGTATAGTATGGTTCCCCTTAGGCCTCAGCTCAAAGCCCATCCTGGTTCCTGTCCAGTCATAATTATCTGCCTTGCGCACACTCTCGGTTACCAGCCATACTACTTTTTTATCCGGCAGCAGTTCCGCTACTTTATTCTTTGAATAGTGTGAGTTCCCTATACTGAAAACAAACTCATCGTTAAGTTTTGCACTGGCGCCATCAAAATCTTCCGGCCAGAATTTTGCAACATCATGTGTTAGGTGGCGGAACACTTCGCTTATAGGTCGCTCCACTTCAATGGATACAGTATAGATTGCCTTTGTATAATTAAGCTCCTTCATGTTAATTGGTATTACAGTAACAATTTAAAGTTTACTCAGTCCTAGTTAAAGTTTACTCACCCTATTTTGTGGGTGCCCTGAACACTCCTTTTCCGGTTGTAAAATAAGAAAGCAGGCTTGTTTTTATCCAGTGTGTCCAGCCCGGCTCGCAATCGGCGTAGCATTCTACATCCGGCGTCAGGCCCTCATGGGTAAACTTCAGCTCCGTTGCACCATCTTTTTCATCAAGATCAAAAATTAGCCGTGTATGGGCCCATTCGGTTTTGTCTGAGTACCAGGGCATATTACAATCGGTAACTAACCACACAATTTTTTTACCGGGAATTAATTCTTCCACTGTAAAATCAAAGAAGGAATCACCGCCCATCTTTATTACAAACTGGTCGTTTTGTTGCTCAGTGCTACCACTAAAGTTAACGCCCCACCATTCAGGTACACTGTTTATTTTCTTCATCGCATCGCTTGCGCTGATGCTTGCAGTAAAGCTGCAGTTAAAATCGTTGTTTTCCATGTTGCTTGTTTTTATAAGGCAAAGATGGCACAGCGATAACACCTGGTATTGTACAAATCGGAACTTAGCTCGTAAAATTCTTAGTGCTCAGCTCGTTCATGCTGCTCTGAAGCTCGGTAAGAGTAGTGCCAGTGAATCGCTTGAATGCGCGAATGAAATGCGATTGATCATAGTAATGTTCATAAATTTCTGACTTCAGGCTTTCCAGGCTGGCACCGCTCGAATAGACCTGGTAGAATTGCTTGAACCGTATTATTTCAGAAAAGTTTTTAGCGCCCGTGCCCAGGTTTTCAGCAAACTTTCTGTGCAGCCAGCGTGCGCTGTAGCCGGTTTCCTTTTCAAGCTGTGCCACACTTACATGGCCATTGCTGCTCAGTATGCGCTTAATGCAATAATCGTATATCTGGTCCGGCTCACTGTCTTCCAGGTGTTTGATCAGGAAGTTTTGCAGCAGCTGTATTCTTAATGCAACCGACCCTGCCTCAGCCAGCTGTACCCTTAGCTCTTCAGCACGTTTGCCTATCAGGTCCCTGAGTGTGATGATTTGATTTTTCACATCGGCATACAATAGGCGAAAAAAGCGATACGCTCCCTGCGGATTGAATTCAATAATGATAGTTCCGGTTTGTGCATCATCACTGGGGTCAAGGATCACCGGCGCATCTATCATCCCCGTTAGGGTCAGTTCATTTTCGCCCTGGCTGAAAGTTTGGTCGCCTACGCTGGCTACTATACCGTTACGATAGCTGAACGTTAATTTGAAATTGGCATTGGGCACTATCAGTTTCCTTTCCAGCGCAGGCAGGCGACCACTGCTTTCAAAGACCCACATCTTGGCAATGTACGGGCTCAGCAGCGGATGCGGTATTACTGGGTTAAATCGGAACTCGGTCATGTGCAGTCTCAATTATTTTGACCAATAATCATCAAATCTATTCCTGTCATAAAGCAATGAAAGTAAATTGCCCATGATTTTTCCAGTTAAAAAGAATGTAATTGCAAATAAAAATAGATATGTGCTTTTTAAAGCATAAAATAGAATAGTAAAGAATATGCTTCTGTTCTTATTGGTGGGAATTACCGTTGCTCCATATTTTAATGCCGTAGCTAATATGAACATTATTCCAATTGTTAAAGAAATCTCACCAGTTGTTTTTATTATACTAATATCTTTTATTTCCTTTTCTGCATCTAATGTCTTAACCCATGAAAAACAAATAGATGAAATGCTAATGCAAATGGCGAAAGCAGCACTAGTTATTCCTAAGGTATTCTTTTTTTCGTCAGCAAAATAAGAGCCTATCAATATAACAACCCATATTTCATATAACAGTATCGGCAGCGTTACCCAAAAGAATTTGTTTGGGTTTCGCTTGAAATTTTGATAGAATCTTAGAGGTACTCTAATGATTTTTTTGAATACATTAGTTATCATCATTTGCAGTTATTCTAGGCATTTATATTATTTACTGCGGAAGAATTACAATAAAGTTACAAAATCTGCAATCGAAATTTTGACAGAAATAATTGAATGTTTGGCCACAAAAAAGCCTTAAAATCAGTGATTTCAAGGCTTTTTTCTGTGGAACCGGTG
>JBQCEX010000231.1:0-4420 GCA_051959855.1 Flavipsychrobacter sp.
CGGTTATATTTAATATTAAGCCCTGGTTGTGGCCATAGATGAATGTATGCGGCTCTTCAACAAAGGACCTGAGAGAAGGGGAGTGCCAGTGATATCGTCTTGCCATACCATTTGCATCATTCATGCCTTGCTGCACAACAGCCCATTCGCCCTCATTACTTAAAATAAATGAATGTAGATAGAGTTGATAACCGTCTTGAATGGCTGTATTATCCACCTTGGCCGATAGCTTGCTGCTGCGCACCAGCATATCTCCATTTAAGCCTGTTTGCTCGGCTATTTTTAATAGTTCTGCAGGTGTTTCCCTGGAGTATTTGCCCTTACCCCCGCAGATGTAAATGCCTAACTCCTTAGCACGTGGATTGACTGAGCGTTTCAAAGCGCCCATTACTGAGGTTGTAATGCCGGAAGAATGCCAATCCATACCAAGCACACAACCAAGTGCCTGAAACCATAATGGATCACTAAGGCGGGCAAGCACAGCATTTTTGCCATATTCTGTGACAATCGCTTCTATAATAGCAACCCCTAATTTGCTCATGCGCTGATAAAGCCAGGCTGGCACCTGACCATAATGTAAAGGCATATCAGCGTATGAGCGGGACATACTGCAAGATACGTAAGATGTCGACCATTGTCAAAAAATATGACAAGGATAAGCACAAAAAAGCACGCTCTTTATGAGCGTGCTTAGACAAAAACGTATTTATGAAAACTATTTAACTTTCACTTTAACGGCATTTAAGCCTTTTTTTCCGTTTTCTACTTCGAATGTTACAACATCGTTTTCGCGGATCTCATCTATAAGACCTGAAACGTGAACGAAAATGTCTGCTGAACCGTTTGATGGTTTAATGAAACCAAAGCCTTTAGTTTCATTGAAAAATTTTACTGTACCTTCTTGCATTTGTATTAAATTAAAAAATGTGACTAAAGGTATGCCTAATATATTTATAAAACAAAAAAATAATGGAAATCAGGCAAATACTTAAAGATTTATTTACAAATAGAGGCATTTTAGCTATTTGCCAACCAATGTTAATGGTATTAATTGGTTTCTTTCCGGATCCCACACTTTCAGCCTCATACATTCGCTCATAGCTCGTGGTGATAAGGAAGTACGTTTAGCCTGCTGCAGCTCCGGTATAGCGGCCATAACTTCTGGCAGCCGATAAAATGGAATGCACGAATTGATATGATGGATATGGTGATATCCAATATTAGCAGTTATCCAGTTAAATGCCGGACTCATAACCATAAAACTGGACGACTCCAAAGCTGCTCCCTCATAGGTCCACTCATTATTGGATGAAAAAGTAACTCCGGGAAAATTGTGTTGCGCATAGAATAAATAGGCCCCAACACTAAAGGCAAGAAAAAATGGAAGAAAGGCCGTAAGAAACCAGGCTTGCCAGCCACCAAAATAAAACAATAAAACAGAGGCCGTAAGATGTAGTAACAATGCAAGAAGCGAGTCCCAATGCTTGCGTGGTGCACTTAAAAAAGAGTTAAGACACATACCTATAACAAACATGGTAATATACCCAAACAACATAGTAAGCGGGTGTCTTGTCGCCAGGTAGGCACGCCGTTCTTTGGGCGACATGGCCAGAAATTTATTTTTCGTCGCTATAGGATAAGAACCTATACTGGCACTGAACAGTTTTGAGTTATGCTTATGGTGATGGTCGTGCGAGCGTTTCCAAATACTAATAGGGGCAAGTGTGTATACGCCAAATATGGAAAATATAAACCTTGCCATAGGCGATTTATTCAGGATGGAATGATGAAGATAATCGTGATAAATAATGAATGTACGAATGACCATCAAGCCTGCACCAATGCTGGAAAGCAGCTTTAGGAAAAAGCCGGGCAACAGCAATGTACCGAACAAAAAAGATAATAATAGTACAAAGGCTACTATTGTGTGCTTCCAGCTCTCACTGCGTATTTCCTTCGCGAAAGGTTTAGTAGCTAATATCAGCTCTTTACCTGTTCTCATACAATTTTGAATTTTTAAAAATTAGTTGGCAACTCGCTTATGCTTCCAGCGTTTGTGAGACCATAACCAGGTTTCCGGCTGCGCAATAATATCGCGCTCCAGTCTCTGCGTATGCAGTCTCGTTATTTCTTCGTTTTCAGTAGCGGCGGGGTTTTCGCAGAGCATTTCTGCATTCATCTCGTAGTATCCTCTTTTCACCCGTTTTACACTTACATATACTACGGGGTAATTTATTTTCTTTGATATAACTTCTGTTCCTTTGAAAACAGGTGTATCCTGATTTAAAAATTTTACCCAATATGCATTATCAGGAAAGGGAGTTTGGTCCGCAATAAATGCTGTTGCATTCAGCTCACCCCTTTGTGCCAGCATAGTGCGAAAAGTATCCTTCATAGCTATAAGCTTTGTACCAAAGTGGGTACGCATCTTATACATCAACCCATCATATTGTTTATTGCGCAAAGGGTGGTAAATAACGTATAGCTGATGCTTGCAGCATAAACTAAATGTATTGCCTGCCCATTCCCAATTGCCCATATGACCTAAAACTAGTATTACGCTTTTATTTTCAGCGGCCAGGGCATCAAAGAGTTGCTTCCCTTCCGGATGAAAATAGCAGTGCCTCAGCATGCTTTTTCTGCTAATAGTAAGTGTCTTAAATGTTTCAAGGAACAAGTCACATAGATAACGATAATACTGCCTGCATATTTTGTTTATCTCTTGTTCGGATTTTTCGGGAAAGGATTTTTTTAAATTGTTCACTACTACTTGCTTTCTGTAACCTGTAATGTGGAACAGAAATACATACATACCATCTGACAGGAAGTATAGTATGCTAAAAGGCAATGCCGATAACAAATAAATGAACGGCAAAGCGATGTAATAAAATATTACTTGCAAAAGAATTTATCTATAGCCTCAAAGATAAATCTTATGCAACAATATCGGTAGTGCTTGAGAAACTTTAAACAATATTTAATAACTTCTTATCAAGTATATGTGAATGTCTTATGGCAAAGCAGTATCTTATATATTGGTTCGCATTTTTAGCTGTTTTCGTCAGCAGTTGCAGGTACTATAGTCTGCTTAGTTGACAAATGATAGCTTTTCAGCGATGGAACAGCAAAGAATATGCTTATAAACATTAGTACAGCGCCAGCCATAAACGCCGCACCAGGGAAGTAAACGGGCGCAGCCTTACTGGTGAACCAGGCAAATAAGTTATTCATCATCAACGGACCAAAAATAGTGGTAAGGCTCATTAGGCTGGTAAGTGCACCTTGCAACTCGCCTTGTTCATTGTGGGGTACCTGCGACGATATAATGCCCTGCAGCGCCGGACCGGCTATGCCACCCAGGCAGTAAGGCACCAGGAAAGCGTACATCATCCAGCCTTTATATGCAAAGGCAAAGAGAACCAATGCTACAGTATATAGTGCCAAACCTATATATACAGAATTTTTTTGCCCGAAAGCCGGTATAGTTACTCTTATCAATCCGCCTTGTACTAATGCTATTAGTACACCAACAACAGATAAAGAATATCCAACCATTTGTGTGCTCCAGTTAAATTTCAGCATGGTAAAATAGGCCCAGGTTGACTGCACAGCCTGTCCTGAAAGGTAAATAAGCGTAAAGGATATTACCAGGCCAGATACAATAGGGTAACGCCTTAACTGTTTTAACGAGCCTAGAGGATTTGCACGTTTCAGGTTAAAGTCACGACGATGGTCTTTTTCAAGCGACTCAGGCAGTATAAAATATCCATACAGAAAGTTGAGCAAACTAAAGCATGCTGCCACCACAAATGGTATTCTCGGGCCCCATTGCCCGCATATACCACCAATAGCCGGACCTATAATAAAACCTAAACCAAATGCTGCGCCGACCAGACCAAAGTTCTGCGCCCTCTTTTCAGGTGTCGATATATCTGCAATGTAAGCTGTAGCAGTAGTAAAACTGGCACCACACATACCCGCAATTATTCTGCCCAGGAACAACCAGCCTATGGTAGGCGCTGCGGCTTGAAATACGTAGTCTACCCCCAGCCCCAATAAGGAAATTAATAATACAGGTCTTCTGCCAAAACGATCGCTTAATCCCCCTAATATCGGAGAACATAAGAATTGCATAAATGCGTACACTACACTGAGCCATCCGCCTATTGTAGATGCCTGGCTAAGAGATGCTCCGGTCAAACCTTGTATTAATTTCGGAAATACAGGGATGATAATTCCCAAACCAATAACATCTATAAGTATGGTGATGAAAATAAACCCCAGGGCATTGGTACGCTTTACAGTCATAGAGGAATTCTTTAAGGCAAATCTATAACGACACATGAATAAAGTTTGAATCCAAATCGGTAAATGACAGTATTTAGTCGGTGAGTGATATAAATGTAATAAACCAGAGCAG
>JBQCEX010000232.1:0-3173 GCA_051959855.1 Flavipsychrobacter sp.
AAAACGACTCTGCTGTATATACATGTAGTTCGAAAGGATGGCTATTTCCTCCGCTAATGGTATCAGGTCTTTGTCTTTATTGGCTATCATATGTCTATAAAGGTCAGATAGCTGCGTAGTATAGTTTGCTGCCATTGCAGGATCTTCCTCTATCAGGCTGGCGAGCGTGTTGAGACTATTAAAAAGGAAATGGGGATTCACCTGGCTTTTCAGATGCTCATATTCAAATACGTATCTTTCCTTCTGCAGGTCTGCCACGGCACGCAGTCTTTTTTCCCTGAGTTTTAGTAAGCTATAGCCTAATAATATAAATCCGGAAAAAGCTGTGATTATAAACCAACGTTCCCGCCAAAAAGGTGTAGCTATTACAAAGCTATAGGTCGCTTCAGTTGCCTGATCGAAATCGTCATTCAGCGAAGCCTTTACATGAAATGTATATTTCCCCGGCGGCAGTTTGGGAAATGTTACTGATTCGTCATCCGTATTTATCCAGGCTTCGCTATACCCCTGTAGCTGGTAACGATAATGCAATAGCTCAGGGTTAGCATAACTAATACCATCAAAATTGATCCTGATATTATTCTCATCAAAATCAAAATGATGATCAGATAAGGGAACAGGTGTAAGGAACGTACTTATTCCCGTTATCTGTACATTGGGCTTTATATCAAAATGCGCGTATTGATTTTTAAATACAATAAGGCCTTCTTCAAATGGCACATACACATTTCCTTCCCTGTCCTTCGCATAGCAGTTCAACACTTTCGACATGCTATCAACATTCAGATAGAATCTCCTGTTAAAATGTCTGAATTGCTTAGTGTTCTCATACCATTCATCTACCCCTTTCTGATTTACGACTATTACTTGCCCTGTAGCGTTCGAGGCAACCGATGATATATTAATATCCTGCAAGCCACCATGTCTTTTAACATTTTGCCACCTGTTACCATTAAACCAGAAAAGTCCTTTTTCCAATGTGCCTGCCCATATATTTCCGCTGGCATCTTCTGTAATTGAATACACGACCTTGCTGTTTATGCCTGTAGTTGAGTCCCACCGGTGGTAGTTGCCGTCATACATGCAAACGCCGCCACCATCTGTCGCCATCCATAGCCTTCCTTTATTGTCGGGGTATAGCTGATATATATAATCACTGCCCAGGCCACCTTGCTTGTTATGGCGTCTTATCAATTCCAGTTTCCCGGTTGCGTTGTTTATTATTTCAGCTTCAGCCACACCGTTTAAACTTGCGATCCATAAGTGTCCCTGCAAAGCCGCTATATCCAATATATTACTGCCGTCGGCGCCGTCAATATTATCTATATGGCTCGCCTTACTGCCATTTAAAAAATATAGTCCATTACCAAATGTACCGGCCCATAGTCCGTACTTATTATCGGCAAATAATGTAGTAATAGCGGTAGGCGCTTCAAACCGGCGTTGCGGATTAGCTAAAGAATCATTTAGAGAAACACTATATAGATCATCATTTTCAGCAAACCATAGGGTGTTATTGCTATCGCACATCATGGTTGTCAGCTTGTCAAGTGCATACGGCTTGCCTAGCTGAATATAGGTTGCGTATTCTACGGTCACCATTGCTATGCCCTGGTTAGTGGCGCACCATATATTTCCCGTATTATCCCGCAGTATTCTTTTTATGCTTTTAGCTGGTTTATACTGATCTGTGACAACCACGGAATCTCGCTGCACTACAACCTTTAGCAAATAGCCATCATCGGTTCCCACCCATACGGCATTGTTTGAAATAGGTAAGATATCATTTACCTGTCCCCAGGTCCATATACTGCATTTGTAAAAAGTTCTGCGCTGTGCAGCATCCATTTGCATTTTCAATACGCCACCTTGCTCTGTGCCTATCCAGAAGCTTCCGGTCATCTTCCCAGTCTTTATTACGCGAACGATGTTATCCGTTAAACCGGATTGGGCATCTGCAACTATTGCATTTATCTGTATGCTCCCTTTTTGCTCACTTATTATATTGATCCCTTTATCTGTGCCAGCCAATATTTTATTGTTTCCGAAGGCAAGGCAATAGGTAAAATCGTCAGAAAGCCCTTTGTTGCTATTTAGGCTTACTGCCATATCATTCAACACGCCGTAAATTCCTTGCTCAGTGCATAACAACAGCATATCTCCTCTTTTACAGATCGCTCGTATGGTGCTGGCCGGCGTTGTATTCTGCAGTTGTACAGCACGTACGGTGTCATTTATTATCTTGCCTAGTTTGCCGTTTGAATAACCTATCCACACTTCATTTTTTTTTGCCCAAACTGCTGTAACAGATTGTCTTGAGCTATCAGGGATTACTGTAATATTTCTCCCGTTAAAGCGATAAAGCCCTGCATCAGTACCCAGCCATATATAGCCTGCGTCATCCTGCACCATTGCATTTACACGTGTGGCCGTGTTCGATTCATTTAACCAGAGGTTACGCACAAATGGTTGCTGTAGTTGCGCATTTGCACACAATGTAGCAAGCACAAAGACCAATATGAGCCATGATTTCATCATTTACCGGAAGCTAAGGTGCAGTTTATCGATACATCAATGGTAGGTGACAATTTATCAGAAACGATACGTGGTATTTTAATATTATAGTCAGCCAGCAATACAGGGAAATCGGCCTTCACAATCAATTTACCTTTCCTGCAGCTAATAAATGCTTTTATTATACGCTCCTGCTCTATACCATGTATCTTTAGTTTGCCTTTTGTACGCACCGTATAATCGCCATCTTTCGTCAGATCTATGTCCTCTATTATTTTACCTGCATATTCCGATTGGGGATAAAAGGAGGTTTCCATATAATTTTCATTAAAATGCTCCCGCTGCAATTGGTTATTAAAGCCGTAAAAAGAAGATATATCTATTTTGAAAATGAAGGTCTTCTTTTTTATATCCAATGCGCCTTTCAATTCATTCGAGGTAGCATAAATTAATTCATGTGGGGCATCAGAATGGAAAATAACTTTTCCATCTTTGGTTGTATAAATAGCATCCTGTGCCAATACTGTGTATGGAAACAAACAGAACAGAATTATAGCATATAGGCGTCCTCGCATGCAATGCTAATTTCATTAAAATTAACCAATTAAGATAACTATTTGTTAATCAAATACATAAAACAAATGCTTCCTTACGGGGAA
>JBQCEX010000233.1:0-3148 GCA_051959855.1 Flavipsychrobacter sp.
CAGTACCGAAGGTGGTATGGACATTGAAGAAGTAGCACACAACACACCTGAAAAGATCTTCCGCGAGTGGGTACACCCTAATATGCCACTGCAGGCATTTCAGGCTCGCAAGATAGCTTTCAACTTTGGCTTGAGCGGCGACGCTTTCAAGAACATGGTGAAGTTCGTTACTAATCTTTATAATGCTTATGTAGGTCTTGACTGCTCTATGCTGGAGATCAACCCGCTGTTCAAAAGCGCGGATGATAAGATCCTTGCTGTCGACTGTAAGATGAACCTGGATGATAACGCTCTTATGCGTCATCATGACCTGGCTGACATGCGCGACAAAACTGAAGAAGACCCAACTGAAGTAGAAGCAGGCGAATTCAACCTGAACTACGTAAAGCTGGACGGTAACGTAGGTTGCATGGTAAACGGTGCAGGTCTTGCTATGGCTACCATGGATATGATCAAGCTGGCCGGTGGTGAACCTGCTAACTTCCTGGATGTAGGCGGTACTGCCAACGCTCAGACAGTGGAAGCCGGTTTCCGCATCATCCTGAAAGATCCTAACGTAAAGGCTATCCTCATCAACATCTTCGGTGGTATCGTTCGTTGCGACCGTGTTGCTGCCGGTGTTATCGAGGCTTACAACAAGCTGGGCAATATCCATATCCCCATCATTGTGCGCCTGCAGGGCACCAATGCTGAACAGGCTAAGGAACTGATTGTTAACTCAGGCCTTAAAGTACAGTCTGCCATCCTCCTCAGCGAGGCCGCAGCATTGGTACAGAAAGCAGTTAGCGCTAACTAATACATAGCACACATCATACTGAGAAGCTACCTGCATAGGTAGCTTCTTTATTTTTGCTTAGATCCTTGTTTGCTTATAGTGCTCCAGCGCCTCCAGCAGCGAATGTACTACGTAGGGCGTATGCAGGTTATACTTCGCAAAGGAGGCTTCATTACCTATCTTTATAGTATAGGCATAAGGCAGCCGCGCCAGCTTCTTAAACATATCCTCGTCTGTCTTATCATCACCCAGGCACAGTATAAAGTCATATTGCTGTCCCTCCAGCACCTTGCTGATGGCCGTACCTTTATTCACGCCTTTTGGCCGCACTTCTATCACCTTGTTTCCGTTCAGCACGTTCAGCGGCAGTTGCTCTGTTTTGTCTTCCAGGTCGCTCAGCAGGTCCTTGGCCCATATAGCGCCCTGGGCCAGGTCAGCATTGCGGTAGTGCCAGGCCAGGGAGAATTCCTTCTTCTCTATAAATGTATGCGGACATTTCGCCACATAGCCGTCCATTATCTTCTCCACCTTCGGCATCCAATTGGTCATATCTTTATTGCCCTCTGTCACCCACTCTGCATCCTTATGTCTTATTTTGGCACCATGCTCGGCTATCAGCCCTATCGGCAGCATGCCCATCCATTGCTCCAGCGTAGCGCTATCGCGGCCGCTCACTATATACACATCGTTCTGCGGATTATCACATAGCTGGCCCAGTATTTCCATCAGTTGCGCATTGGGCACTGCCTCATGCGGAAATTTCGAGAACGGCACCAGCGTGCCATCATAGTCCAGCAGCAGCAGGCGTTTGTCAGCACTTGCATAGCTGTCCAGCAGCTCGGCCTTAGTCAGGTTATCCAGGAATTTTATCTCAAATTCCAGCTGCATGCCCTTCACATCATTCAGCTCCTCAAAAAAATCACTGGCCCATGCGTTCACATCATATCTGCTTATGCGGCGCTGCATAGCACTCAGGCGCTCTGCCTGCTCTTCAGGGCTCATCTCCAGCCCAGTCTTTATCATCTCTGCTATCTCTCTTCTATCATTTGGGTTTATCAGCAGCGCCTCCTGCAGCTCTTTGGCCGCCCCGGCCATTTCGCTCAGCACCAGCACCCCACGCTTATCCTTCCTGCTCGCCACAAACTCCTTCGATACCAGGTTCATCCCATCCCTCAGCGGCGTTATCAGCGCCAGGTCGCAAGCCGTGTACAGTGCCATCAGCTCTTCAAACGATAGGTGATTATACTGGTATAGCACCGGCTGCCAGCTAATGCTGCCTATCCTGCTGTTCAGGTTGGCTATATACTCGTCTATCATCTTCTTCCTTTCCTGGTACCTGCTTATCGAGTCCCGTGATGGTACAATGTTCAGCGCAAACAGCACCTTCTCTTTATACTCCGGGTACTCCGTCAGGAACATCTTATAGCCTCTCAGCCTGTTCGGCACACCCTTGGTATAGTCCAGCCTGTCCACCGAAAAGATCAGTTTCTTATCCCCCTTCAGCTCCAGGTAATGTTGCCGCAGTTCGGCCACCTTAGGGTCATCATAGGCACTGTTAAACTGGTGGTAATCTATACTTATCGGGAAGGCAGTTGCCTTTAGCTGCCTGTTCTCCCACCACAGGCATTGCCCCTCGTGCCCTACCTTCAATATGCGCTCCACGCATTTCAAAAAGTGCTGCGCATAGTCCATGGTGTGAAAGCCCACCAGGTCTGCCCCCAGCATGCCGCTCAGCAATTCCCGCTGCCACAGCTTCGGCATCTCGCGAAACAGCTCGTAGCTGGGGAACGGTATATGCAGGAAGAAGCCGATCGTCAGCCCCGGCATGCGCTTGCGCAGCATGCCCGCCAGCGGCAGCAGGTGATAGTCGTGTATCCACACCACATCATCCTTGCGTAGCTGTTTTTCCAGCACATCGGCAAACAGTTCGTTGGCGCGCATATAGGCCTGGTAGTTGGTCAGGCTGTAGTCGGCAAAGGTGGGAAAGTAGTGGAATAGCGGCCATATCACCGAGTTAGAAAAACCCTGGTAATAATGCGCATATTCTTCCTCATCCATAAACACGGGCAGGTACTTGTACTCCGTTGCGCCGCCTTCTTGCTGCACGCTGTTCCATGCCTCGGGGCTGCAGTCCGCCACTCCTGCCCATATTTTCTCATTAAAGGCGTCTTTGCCTCCGTGGTTCACATAAGCCTCCACGGCCGATACCAGCCCGCCTGATGATTGCCTGCTCACATAGCCTCCTGTTTCTTGCTTCTCCACGCTCAGCGGCAGCCTGTTCGATACTATAAACAATCTCTTTTGCATATCCTGTTCTTAAATTACTATCCTCGAAATACCCTGATAAATTATAATGCCCGGCAATTAGAATAG
>JBQCEX010000234.1:0-4935 GCA_051959855.1 Flavipsychrobacter sp.
TACTTAGTAGATATCCGCAAGCAGCACCGCCTAACACAATAAAGGCGGTGTTTATTTTTTTAAACCTAAGGGTTACGGCCAGCCCGGCCAGTGCTATTACAATTCCCCTCCAATCCTTTATCGAATCTTTTGCCATCTCCACACATACCGCCAGTATAATTGCTACAGACGCTGCATTCACTGTATCAAGAAAGGCAGACATGATACCTGATTTTCGTAATCGCGGGATGAGTGGATTCAGCAAAGCCACAAATACAAATGATGGCAGGAATATACCGATAGTTGCAGCAATAGCGGTGGGCCATCCACCTATCTGCCAGCCTATGAAAGTGGCAGAAGAAAAAACAGGTCCAGGCGTAAACTGTCCTACGGCTATTGCATCTACCAATTCCTTGCGGCTTAACAAATGCCGCTTTACCAGCTCAGTATCCAAAAAGGCGAACAATACATAGCCACTTCCATATAGTATGGAACCCACCTTCAGAAATATCCAGAATATCTTAATGGCAGGTGGCTGCAGCAGCCCTACCGACATTATTGTGCCTTTGTTATTTCGTGGCTTTTGCTTCAACAAGTAATAGATTACTCCAATAAAGCCTGCGCCAAATAGCACTGCTATCTCGTTCACCCCTGCCAGGCTTGCCACCGCGCAGGCCACCCCTATTACTATCAGTTCATTTGTTTTCAGCGCCTTCTTGCCCAGTCCTATCATTACAGACACTACCACGGCAATTATTGCAGGCTTTATTCCATATATAAATGGTGCTACTTCCGGCAGGTTGCCATATTGTTGATAAGCCCAGGCAAATATTGCGGTAATGATCACAGCCGGCACTATAAAGCACAGCCCTGCTACTATCAATCCTTTCCATCCTGCTTGTTCCTGTCCGCAGTGCATGGCCATCTCGGTAGAGTTTGGTCCGGGAATGAGGTTAGTAGCGCCTATCAGGTCCAGGAAGTGTTCATGACTAAGCCACTGTCTTTTTTTTACCACTTCATCCTGCATCATAGCTATGTGTGCTGCAGGGCCGCCAAATCCTATCAGGCCTAACTTCAGAAATACTTTGGCAACTTCCTTTAAATTACCCTTTTCTGCTGCCATATATTTTCATATCCATTGATGACCTGCCGCCGCCAAAAGCCAGCAGATAGCATAAAAGCAATGTCAGTGCAAAATCAGTTCTGTATTCATGGGCCATTGCCCAAAATCCTTTATCTATCAGCATAGGCCATTTGGTGGTCACAAATGCCGTTAGCATTATTATTAATAGTGGTATAGATGCCAGGCGAGTAAGAAAACCAGCTAATACCAGAGCGCCACATATTATCTCAAAAGTACCGGTAAAGCCTGCCCAGAAAGAGGGGTCACTAAATCCTATCTTCGCAAACCGCCCTGCCCCAAGCATATAAGGGAACAGGAATTTCTGTATTCCCTCCGATAAGAAGATCAACCCAACTACTAGCCGAATAAGCAAAGTTGGAATGTCCACAGGTAGAAGCAACTTTTTCATCATAGCAGTATTTGCAATAGTAAGTTATTTGCAATTCCTGATATTTTAATTTTTTGTTTCCTTCAGTTTGTGGATATGTTTATTTGGAGTGCGCTTGTTAACGAGTGTACCTTGCACCTGCATGTAATTTACATAGCAAAACAGGCGGCTATAGTTACCGCCTGTCAGAAGTTCTTAATGTCGCTGTAAACCCTTTATCACAAGGTCTAATCTCTATTGCTAAGCTTTCCCGTTTAGAAACGGTATAAGGCACTTTATTTTATACCTGTTTATACCTGAAATGCACGCCGTTATACCTTCTCATAACCCGCTCATACCCTTTTATACCTTTTTATACCTGCTTATACCTTAACTTATTTTGACATAAATAGCTACAGTAAAGCCTTTCAGGGGAAGCGCAGGAAAGCAAAGCACTTTTTTTATTTACCACCTCCCCGGCCGTTGTTATGCTGGTCAGAAGAGTTGCTTTGACTACCTGGTTTCCTGATGCCTTTTTCTTCGTCAGCTTGCTTTTGCAGTTCATCTATACGTTCCGTTGCTGAGCCTGAAGTATTATCTTTTTTGGCCGTTTCCAGGTTACCTTTCATGCTTTCTTTTAAGAATTCTTTGTCCTGTGCTTTGCTTTCATCATGTGTGCCGTCACCTTTATTTATAGCTTCTTCGGGCAGCGGGCCACTACCCCTGTTCTCGTTTTGATCTTCCATTTTATCTTGTTGCATAAAATATATTTTACCTAAACAGAGTAAAATAATATGCCACAGTAAGTTGGCACCATTTTTACGCCCCATTTGTTGACAAGATCTAACCAATGAACGTCAAAGTATTATAGTTATGAAAGCACTACACTACATTCTCGGCATTTGCATTATTATGATTACTGCATCTTGCGGCGGTAATACTTCCGCACCTGATAACCCGCCGTCACGCTATCACAAACCTGGTGTTCCCGATAGTGTCAACCAATATGCCACACCACAGGATAGTACCACAGGCTCCGGGGCAGGTGCCAATGCTATATATCATGAAACTGATAGTACGGGTAAATAATAATAACATCATCAGATAAAAAAAGCAGCATTTATTCAAATGCTGCTTTTCGTTTTATAAAATCAGAAATGGTTACGGGTTATCTGCTGTTACATCCTGTGCCAGTCTTGCATCATCTGGCTCCTCCTGCAGATCTTTGTCTAACATGTATAGCGCATCAGATTTAGCATTTGCACCGCCTGCTACTTTTATCTTATCAAGGAGGTTCATGGCAAGCGTTTCTTCTTCTACTTGTTCTTTCACAAACCATTGCATAAAGTTCCAGGTTGCCCAGTCTTTTTCATCCATGCTCAGGTTCACTATATTGTAGATGCAGCGGGTATTTTCTATCTCTTGTTTATACACTTTTTCAAAAAGGTCGTTCACATTCGCGGGGTCCGCGTCTGGCGCTGGTATAGCTTCTATCTTTGGCTTGGCGCCACGTTCCAGTACATATTCCAGCACCTTCATCATATGGTTCCGTTCCTCCTGGGCATGCCTGAACAGGAAGTTGGCAATTCCGTCATAACCCAGGTCATCAGCCCAGGCAGCATATGATATATATATCTGTGCAGAATGTGCTTCTTTGGTAATCTGGCTATTAAGCGCAGCAACCATCTTTTCAGAAAGTCTGTTGGTGTCCATATTTATTATGTAGAATGATTAAACAACTACTCTACTCTTAAATACCTTGCCATCAACTTGATATGAATAAATGCTGCTTATAGCTATATCGACGGATATACTATTGCATCTGCTTATCTATACGCGCATATAGTCTGGCTGCCAATTTTTTATGGACCGCTTTATATCATTAGCAGACAAATATTCCTGCACTGCACGCTCTATAAGCGCGGGCAACTCCTCATCAGATGCAAAGCGCAAAGCTGCCAGCTGGCCGAAGGAAAGTTGCTGTTCTATAGGCTCCAGTCTCTGCTGGGTTAAAATATAATACCGAAGCCTCAGTTCCAGTCTCACTATCCTGTTCTGGTTATTCAATGCATAGTGTTGCCGCATCATAAATGAAAGACATCCAATTAATATTATCAGCACAGCTACCGCCATCCACAAGTACCGCTGCTCCGCAAATCTTATGGCGCAGCTTGCTGCAATAATCAATGCAACGGCCAAAACCGGATAAAATACAAAATGATGAGGCGTATAATATCTTACATGATTCTTATAATTCTGCTGTTCCATATATGCTTAACAGTATTAAGTTTTAAAAAGTTTAGTGTGGATGAAACATTTGCTCCAGCATAGCGTACAGTTCAGGGTGATGCTTCTGCAGCTCATGTGGCCGCTCAAAAAAATATTCAGCAATTACCGCAAAAAACTCAGCATCGTTCGTTGCTCCATATAGGTTTATATCTGAATGGCCGGTTGTACGCATTTGCTGTATGGTCTCATGCATATGCTTTATCCAGGGTATTATATAGGGCTGCGTCAGCAGGTATTCAGGCACGCCATCCACTGCACCATCCGCTTTATCCAGCAAATGAACGAACTCATGTATCACCGTATTATGCCCGTCACTTTCATTGGCAAAAGAACTGCGAACGGAAGGCTTGGAGAGTATCATCTCTCTGTGTAACGCACCGTCACCTACCATGCCTAGTATATTCCGTTCGCCTTTATCAGTATCATACTCTTTATTGAAAGTGTCCTTATACAATAACACTTCAGATATATTATTATACCGCCAGTCTCGAAATGAAAATATGGGAATAATAGCACCCGAAGCAATTAATATCCGATCAATATCTTCCACTTCAGTATCTACTCCGGTTATTGCCACATTCGCCAGAAAGTCTTTGATGCGTGCTTTAAATACTAGCTTATCCCCTTCATTAAGATTTCTGTAAAATGACACATTAGCTTGAAGCAGACCTTCCGCATTCTTCGGCAACTGATACTCAGCCACAAGCTTCCTATGCTTTACTGACATACGAACGCCTATAATTATTACAAGGCCGAATATCATAAATATGATGATCATAACAGCGAAGATACAGGGTTATAATATTCAGTATCTGTACTAAAATAAAGATCCGTTTAATTTAAAATTATCAAGCATAAACAAACCGTTGCTTTCAGACGTAATTATTGCAAATAGCATGTTAAGCAGTTCAAATGAATTTGCCACAATTTTGCGATAGCCTTTATTTGCTCTTAATAAAAGCAATGCCTATGAAAAACATGCTTTGGTTACGAAGCGTAGTTCTGGCGGCGCTATTGATGTGTTCTCCAATGCTAGCTGTGAAAAGCCATGCCGGTATCCTTGACGACCTTTTTGGTTGGTTTGGCGGCGGTGGTAGCGGCGGCAGCGGCGGCGGCTCATGTCCCCCTGCAACAGCGCCTATCGACGGCGGTCTGAGCCTACTGGCAATTGCAGGTG
>JBQCEX010000235.1:0-8900 GCA_051959855.1 Flavipsychrobacter sp.
ATTACAGGTACTTTATCTCAAATGTCACAATTGGCATTGGCTATTATTGGTTTTGGTGTTTATAGTCTTGCAATACCTTATGCTGTTTTTCAAACCATCATCGGCATTTATTTATTTATAGCAGTAAGGCCAAAAATTAAATTCAAATTTGGCGCTGCTCGTTGGAAGGAAATGTTTAAATACATACGCTATCTGGTCGGAAATAGATTATTAATGCGCATTTCAATGGATGGCGATAGCCTTATAATGGGTAAAACTTTGGGTATTGTAACAGTAGGGGTATATAACATATCAGGTAACCTATCAAACCTTTTTAACCAAAACCTGATGCCAATACTAGAAGATGTTAGCCTACCGGTTTTTTCAAAATACAATGCACAAAAAGCGGTATTACGCAAACAGTACTTATATGTAACCCGAATTATTTCATTATTCCTCACGCCGGTATATTTTATACTAATGGTTTTTGCGCCGGTAATTATTAATACGTTATATGGTAGCAAGTGGAATGATGCTGTCTTACCCCTTCAGGTACTTTGTGTTTTTTCTTTATTGAAAAGCATTACCTATCCTACCACAACGCTTTATAATGCGCTTGGGAAATCTAAGATCGAATTTTATTTTACCCTGATTTTCACTCCTCTTTTTCTATTCTTTGTTTGGTTATTCTCTTTTAAAGGATTGGTAGCTGCATGCATCGCCATAACTATAATGAAAATAATCAGCTCTACTTATCATATTATACGCGCGGGCCAACTAATTAATTTATCATTAGCGGGCTTTATTAAAGAGGTACGGCATATTTTAATACCAAATCTAATGTTGTCTTCTGTTTATACAGTCGTATTGCTGTTCCTCCATAACTTAAATGTAAAGTATCTCATGATATTGTTTTATATACCATGTAGTTATTTTATTTCTTATAAACTCTACCGAAAAAATATTTTGAAAGATTACCTTTTAATATTCAGACTTTTCCCTCGCTTAAACTTTATTAGAGTACGACTGAATGCATAAGTTAAATTTACTTAAGACTAGCCAATGAAAATTTTAATTACGGGCGTAGCAGGATTTATAGGTTCACACTTAGCTGAATACTATTTAAAAGGCGATACTGAAGTTTATGGTATAGATAACTTCGACGATTTTTATCCGCTTTCTATTAAGCTGAAGAATATTGAGGCATGTAAGAGTAATAGGAATTTCCATTTTCATGAACTGGACATTACTGATTTTAATCAGTTTAGTAAACTAGAAGATACAAAATTTGATATAATATTTCATTTGGCTGCTAAGGCAGGCGTGAGACCATCTATAGAAGCACCGCAAAAGTACTTGAGTACTAACGTATCAGGTACCATGAACATTCTGGAATATATGCGGAATACTAACTGCAAAAAATTGGTATTTGCATCTTCCTCATCCGTTTATGGCAATTGTAAAACAATCCCTTTTGTGGAAGATGCATTAACTGACGAGCCAATATCTCCCTATGCCTTTTCTAAAAAGTCTTGTGAATTACTCAATTATAATTACCATCATTTATACAATATCGATATTTTAAACCTCAGGTTCTTCACTGTATACGGCCCGCGGCAAAGACCAGATTTGGCTATTCATAAGTTTATGAAAAGAATATTGAACGAACAGCCTATCGAAATGTATGGTGATGGATCAACGGCACGTGACTACACTTTTATTGACGATACAATTAATGGTATTGTAAAGGCTGGTGAATACCTACTTAATCACAATGAGGTATATGATACGATAAATCTTGGTAACAGCAGCCCTGTTCAATTATCTGATCTGATAAAAGCAATAGAAGCAGTAACAGGAAAAAATGCACAAATAATAGTAAAGAACATGCAGGATGGGGATGTAGATATAACCTATGCCGATATCAATAAAGCAAAGGAAGTGATAGGGTATGACCCCCAGACCAAACTTGAAGTAGGGCTAAAAAAGTTTTATGACTGGTATGTAATGATCAATGCCGTTACTGTATAAACAATAAGCAATGGATAAAATCAGAGTACTACTAACTATACCTAATTTCGACACTGCGGGAAGTGGGAAGGTTGTGTACGATCTTGCGTCCGGACTTGATAAAAGCATTTTTGATGTTGAGATCGCTTGTTCAAGCGACAAAGGGAAGTTTTTTAAGATAGTAGAGGAACTGGGATTGAAAATCCATATTATAAAAACTACGACAAACTATAGACCGCTTGCTTCATTACCTTTCAGAATATTTAAAATTGCCAGGTTCTTAAAGAAGAATAAGTTTGCTATCATTCATTCATGGCACTGGAGCTCTGACTGGACTGAAGCCTTGGCAGCAAGAATTGCAGGGGCAAAATGGGTATATACCAAAAAGTCAATGTTTTGGGGAAGCCCGCGTAGCTGGCGACTTAGATCAAAGCTGGCAACTTTTATTACGACTATCAATCCTGATATGCAGTCTCAATTTTATAAAGGCTACAAAAATGTGCGTTTGCTGCCATTAGGTCTCGATACTGAATATTATTCTATACAGGAAAAGAAATATAGCTACGAAGATATTAGTTATTCTCAGGACGATTTCGTTGTAGTAAGCGTGGTGAATTTAATAAAAGTGAAGGGGATAGAAGTACTGATTGATGCAATAAAAATGATTGATGATAAGAATGTAAAACTGCTTATTGTAGGTAACTATGATTCTGATTATGGCAGGGCTATTTATCAAAAAATCATTGATGAATCCCTGACAGATAGAATACGAATGACGGGTAAAGTATTGGATGTACGACCCTATATAGCATTAGGCGACGTATTTACAATACCTACTAATTTCCCTGGCGAGGGAATGCCAATGGCACCAGTGGAGGCAATGTCATCAGGAAAAATTGTCATTGGATCAGATACTCCCGGGGTTAATTATATACTGGATGGTTTTAAAGATCTGCTGGTGCCACCAGGTGATGTCGCGGCAATAGCTGGCAAAATTCAATTTGTGCGACAAATGCCTGAGTCTGAAAGAAAAGAACTGGAGCAAAAAATCAGAAGCAAGGTTTGCGAAGAATATTCTATAAAAACATTTATCCGGAACTATGCAAATCTTTATAAAGAGCTTTGTTAGCCACGCCAAATGTGTTAATATAAAGAATAATGTACGCTAATACAGCAACAGCTTATAATACGATGATACCTACTGATGTGAGGCAGCAGGATATAGTTGCTGAGCTTGACAGGCAGGCAATATGCGTGTGGGCTGCCTTTGGGTTTATGCTGAATTGCGATACTTTTTTCAAAGATATAAAGTGGAATAAGCCTCAAACAACCGAATGGTATTACAGACCTGAGCAAATTTCATTTGATGAAAGCGTTGAAAAATTCTCTGCTGTGTTTGAAGAGGTCATTGCTTCGCAAATACAAGGTAAGGATGTAATACTTGCACTATCCGGTGGATTGGATAGCCGTACACTCGCAGCTGCTCTGCACCGGCTTGGTGCTAAAGCATTTACTTACAGCTATAAGTTTCAACATAGTTTTGATGAAACCAAATATGGCAAGGCATTAGCTAAAATTGCAGGTTGGGACTTTAAGGAATACGTGATTCCTAAAGGATATCTATGGGATAAAATTGATAACCTGGCAAACATTAATCAATGCTATTCTGAATTTACCCATGCTCGCCAGATGGCAGTAATTGATAAGATTGCTCCTCATGGCAATTTATTTCTACTTGGGCATTTGGGCGATCTGGTATATGATGGTATGGGCCTGGACAATAACATAGCGGAAGATAAGCTGCGCGATATCATAATAAAGAAGATGCTGAAAAAGGGTGGCTTTGAATTGGGGCAGGATCTTTGGAATGCATGGGGACTGAAAGGTGATTTCAGAATATATATGGATCAGCGGGTTGCTGAATTATTGTCTGCCATACAAATAGATAATGTAAATGCGAGGGCTAAAGCTTTCAAATCAATGTACTGGGTAACCAGGTGGACAAATGTTAACCTGCAAGTATTTTCGCAATACAAGCCTATAGCCTTGCCATATTATGATGAGCGAATTTGTAGATTGGTATGCGAAACTCCCGAAGCATATTTGCGTGACAGAAAGATTCAAATTGAATATTTGAAACGTTACGCTCCTGCAATGGCGAAAGTGGAGTGGCAAAGCAAAGCACCTTATCATCTGTTTAACCATGAGAAGCACTTAAAATGGCAGCATATGCCATGGCGTATTAGTAATAAGGCTAAGCATGTATTCGCAGAAAAAGTGTTTAATAAAAAAACTACTACCAGGAACTGGGAAATACAGTTTGAAGGTGAGGAAAACGATAAGCAGCTAAGGTCTTATTTGTTTGATAATCCGGATTTGAAAGCAGAGGTTCCGGAACACCTGATACACAAATACTATAACAATTTTAAACAGAAGGATGCTGTTTACTACAGCCATCCTGTAAGTATGCTTTTAACTCTTTCTGTTTTTTTAAGCAGGCAGAAAAAACTAAAAAAGATCAACCAATAGCTTGAATGTCGAAGATAGCTATCTATTCAGGCGATATACCTTCTACTACATTTATCGAAAGGCTGATATCAGGACTTACTGATAGCGGTTATACTATTTACCTATTCGGTAAACAAAAAAAGGCAGTTTCTTATACCGGAAATGTGCGGGTAGTGTCTTATCATGGCAACATGTCAAAGGGTTGGATGCTGCTTAAATATTATTTACTGTTGATAATTACACGTCCGGCAGAGCTGAAGAGATTGAAGAAAAAGCTTAAAACTGAAAACGCAGCAAACTATAAACATAGACTTAGTATCAGCCTTCCCGTCCTTTACCATAGGCCTGATATTTTTCACATACAGTGGGCTAAAGCTACCAAAGACTGGATGTGGGTAAAAGATTTTGGGATAAAGATGGTGCTGAGCCTAAGGGGAACCCATATAAACTATTCACCGATTACAGTTCCGGGTTTAGCTGAAATGTATCGTTCAACTTTTCCAAAGGTTGATGGATTTCATGCTGTATGCGATGCTATTAGTAATAAGGCAGTTGTATATGGTGCAAAAAATATCAAAACAATATATTCAGGTTTAGCTGCTAAGGAGTATACCTTCAACCCATCAGCTAATAAAACAGACACCTTAAATATCCTGAGCGTCGGCAGATGGCATTGGGTAAAAGGGTATGACTATGCAATAAATGCTATGCGCCTGCTGAATGAAAGAGCATTCAACTTTCATTACACTATTATAGGTGGCAAGGAAACCGAGGAAGCGTTGTTTGATATATCTGATATGGAACTTGAACAACACATTTCATTTATTGATTTAGTTCCTCATGCTGCATTGAAGGAATATTTTCATTCAGCAGATGTGCTATTGTTACCGAGCGTAGAAGAAGGAATTGCCAATGTGGTATTAGAAGCAATGGCTTATGGTACCGTAGTGATAACCACAGATTGCGGTGGCATGTGTGAGGCCATACAGGATGGAGTAAATGGATTCGTAGTACCTGTGAGAGATAGTAAGGCAATGGCGGACAAGCTAATGGAGGTAGCAATGCTTAATAAAGCACAATTAAACGACATAAAAGCAGCAGCCCGGCAGACGGTTGAAACAAAGTTTAAAGCAGCAAGAATGGTGGAGGATATGACCGGATTATATACCTCAGTGCTATAGAAGACAGATGAGCAAACGAATTGGAATAGTATTGAATAATGTGCCCTCATATTCTGAAACTTTTTTTCACAATAAAATAAACGGTCTCATTGAAAAGGGCTTTGACGTTATACTATTTGCAGAAAAAAATGGAAACCCTTTTCCCGCAGGATGGACTGTAGTTAGCCCTTATGCATTACCGGCAAAAAAGTTGTTTCGTAGCTTATGCTTAGCAGCCATCCTGGCAAAGTTAATTTTAAGGGTCCCTAATAAGGTGAAGCGCTTTTATAAGCTTGAAAAAGGAGATGGGCTTAGCAACAAAAAAATACTTGAGAATATTTATATAAATGCGCATTTGTTGCCTTATAAATTAGATTGGCTGCATTTTGGATTTGCAACAGTAGCACTGAGACGCGAAAATGTGGCAAAAACAATTGGAGCAAAAATGGCAATAAGTTTTAGAGGGTATGATATAGGTATTTATCCATTAAAACATCCGGGCTGCTATAAGCGTGTGTGGAGCAAAACAGATAAAGTGCATACTATATCTACTGATTTGCTCGATAAGGCCTATAAGCTGGGATTACCGCATGACAAGCCAGTAAGCAAGATTACACCTGCAATAAAAGCTGAACAGTTTATGGTGAGTCAGGAAAACCAGACGGGAGGTGCAATTAACATATTAACTGTTGCCAGGCTGAACTGGAAAAAAGGGATATTATACGCTCTACATGCGATAAAGGAATTGAAGGATAAAGGATTCAACATTCAATATACCATAATAGGGGATGGCGAAGACAAAGAAAGATTATTGTTTGCAGTGCACCAGTTAGGATTGATCAACAATGTAGTATTTAAAGGAAAGGTAAAAAGTAATATGATTCCTGAGTACTTTAAAAAGCATACAATATACTTGCAGCCCAGTGTGCAGGAAGGCTTTTGTAATGCTGTACTTGAAGCGCAGGCAGGTGGCTTGTTATGTATAGTAACTGATGCAGAAGGCCTACAGGAAAATGTATTGCATAACAAAACTGGTTGGGTAGTGAAAAGAAGAAATGTAAAGGGAATTACTGATGCAATTACGCAAGTAATAGATATGGATGAAAGCTCTAAAGCTGAGATAAGAAATAGTGCCCGCGAACGGATTGAAAAAGAATTTACTTTAGAAAAGCAAATAGCTGCGTTTGCAGATTTCTACCAATGATGAAGCTATTTTATCCGGAAGAGTTTTTTGATGCAAGTGTAAGGCCAAGCTGGACAGAATTGTTAAAAAGTAAAGATAGGTTTGAGCGAGGTAGTAAGACAGCAGACGACCTTACCATGAGTGCAGAAATAACCTGGGTAAGTAATATCGATGATGCTGATATATTGGTGGTGCCTATGGATTGGAGCTATTATTATGAGCGCAAAAATCAGCAAAAGGTTTTAGACTGGGCAAATGCACATAAGGGCAAAATGCCTGTAGTATCACAGTCAGGCGGTGATCACGGTATAACTATCCCTGAAGGTATCTGGCAGTTTCGATCAAATATTTATGCTTCAAAAAATAATCGGTACCAGGTGGCGGTGCCTCCATTTTTTCCTGATCCTCTCACGGCTATTTTTCAACAGACTGAATTTACTGCCAGACCTTATAACGAGGTTCCGGTTATAGGCTTTTGCGGGCAAAGTATTAGTACGCCTTCAAAGCGCATGAAAGATATTTTGCGTGTATTGTTTCTTAATACGCTCAATGCCCTTGGTTTAAATTATTGGGATAAGCATGAGGTGATGAGCACTTCTCATTTAAGAGAAAAAGTGTTGAGAATAATAGAGCGATCCGAATTGCGCCCGAATTTTATAAGAAGAGTTAAATATAGAGCAGGGGCTAATACTCCTGAACAGCGTAATAAAACAACATTGGAGTATTTCGAAAACCAGCGGGATAGTGATTACATCATTTGTGTAAGAGGCGGTGGTAATTTTTCCGTTCGTTTTTATGAAACGCTTGCGATGGGCAGAATTCCGGTATTTGTCAATACTGACTGCAAACTTCCTTTTGCGACTAGTATGGAATGGGAAAAACATGTTGTATGGATAGAAGAAAATGAATTGAACGAAATGCCGCAGAAAATATCAGCATTTCATAAGAAATTAGGAGCTGATGGATTTAAGGCATTGCAACAGCACAACCGTAAATTATGGCAAGCAAATTTGACCCTTGGCAGCTTCTATCCGCAGGCATTAAAAGAAATATTGGCAGAGCGTGGTGTTTAATTATCTGAAATATGTAAGCCCGGTTTGGTACTTCAATTTACCACCTGCAAAGGATCATCAATATTTTCCTACCGAACAACAACTTAAATCGGCGGGAATAAATTTGACTATAGATGAAGGGTTCACGTCACAGGAGGCAAGACAACGTGATCTGGCCTGGCGGGCTTTCAAACAGGGGTGGATGGCTACTAACAATTTGGATAAGGGCCTAAAAGTGTGGGAGAAAGTAAAGCTGCCTGTGGAAGATGAATACAGATTTATTAGGAAATATTATAGCTCGGTATGGAGCGGTTATATTCTTGCATTGCGATTGCTGAGCCTTAAAAACCCGGTAAGAGAAATAAGAGGCTATTTTAAAAGCAGCAAAGTAAAAAGAGATAACATTTATGCTAAACCTTTGCTGACTACTTCTCAGAATAATTCCAAGGTGACAAATGTTCAGCATAAGGTTTCAATTATTATACCTACGCTTAACAGATATCCGTATTTGAAAGATGTGCTGGATGATATTGGTAAGCAGCATTATCAAAACTTTGAAGTAATAGTAGTAGATCAATCAGAACCTTTTCAAGCTACCTTTTACAAACAATGGTCGTATGATATTAAAGTTATTCAGCAACAGGAAAAAGCGTTATGGTTGGCAAGAAATACAGCCATAAAGATGGCAACCGGAGACTTGATATTATTGTTCGATGATGATTCCCGTGTTGAAGCAGATTGGATAGACCAGCATATACATTGTCTATATGATTATGATGCAGATATATCATCAGGTGTATCCATCTCGAAAGTAGGTGACAAGGTGCCTGAGAACTATAAATACTTCAGATGGTCTGACCAGGTAGATACTGGCAATGTAATGGTAAAAAAGCATGTATTTGAAAAATTAGGCCTGTTCGACCGGCAGTTTGAAAAGCAGCGCATGGGTGACGGCGAATTTGGTTTAAGAGCATATCTGGCAGGGTATAGGAATGTTAGCAATCCGTT
>JBQCEX010000236.1:0-3831 GCA_051959855.1 Flavipsychrobacter sp.
TATGCCTGACCCTACAACGATGAATGATGTGGTTGCTATCCTGAACACAGTGTGTAATAAAACTAATATCACTTACACAACAACTGCCATAGCTGCTAACGGCAATGTACTGACGCAGAATGATGTAATGAGTATTGAAAAGCAGAATAGAGTCAACTACACTTCCGGCAATACATTATCCATCTATGTATTAATTACTGATAATAATTTCCTGACTAAAGATGTATTAGGCTTTGCCTATAGAAATACGTCCATATGCTTGTTCGGTAAAACGATTTATGATAATTCCGGCGGACTAGGACAGCCAAACAGAATAATCATGGAGGAAAATGTTTTGGAGCATGAATTAGGTCACCTTATGGGTTTGGTTAATTTAGGATCATCCATGCAAACAAATCATGTAGATGCGGCACATGCTAATCATTGCAATAACAAAAGCTGCCTGATGTATTATGCTGCAGAATCTACAGATTTGGTAAGCTTGTTAATGACAGGTGGTGCATTAAGCCTGGATGCTAATTGCCTTGCTGACCTGCATGCCAATGGTGGCAAGTAATTATCTTTTCTTTTTTGGCTTGAGTTCTGGTAAGTAAGAGGCTTCTTCAGTTTTACTGGATGTAGCAACGAGTTTTTGTATTGTATTGATCTCATCATTGCTTAAGTACCGCCACTTCCCGGGTTGCAAATTACCAAGTGATACATTCATGATGCGTATACGTGTAAGGGTACGCACTTCATAGCCCAGGTATTCACACATTCTTCTTATCTGCCTGTTGAGACCCTGTGTAAGAATAATACGAAAACGCTTATTCCCTTCCTGTCTTACAAAGCAACTTTTTGTAACAGTGTCCAACACAGGCACGCCACTAGCCATCTTTTTTATGAACTCCGGCGTTATAGCTTTATCTACGGTTACTATATATTCCTTTTCATGATTATTAGCTGCACGCAGTATTTTGTTTACAATATCGCCATCATTAGTAAGAAATATTAAACCATCAGAATCCTTATCCAGTCTGCCTATCGGGAAGATGCGCTTTGGAAAATTAATGAAAGAAATAATGTTTGTTTTATCCTTCAGGTCAGTGGTTGATGTAATGCCAACAGGTTTGTTGAATGCTATATATATAGGCTTGCTCTTCTTCTTTATGGGTTCACCATCTATCTCTACGCTATCACCCGGTGCAACCTTTGCGGTAGAAAGGCAAAGCTCACCATTTATAGTTACACGTGCCTGCTCTATCAGTTTGTCCGCTTCTCTTCTGGAGCAGAAGCCTGAATTGCTGATATATTTATTAATACTGATTAGCTCACCTTTATCAAATGCCATAGATAGCAAAATTAGTATGGCTGCTGATTGCGGAAGTCACCACGTTTCCATGCTTGAAAGAAGTCTGCCCATGCCAGCGGATTAAAGATATTCATAGGCTTCATCTGACCATAGTATGCAGCATCTCTTGCTGCCTGCATCTGGTACATAGCCTGGCTTTCGCGGCCGTCGCGTGGCAGTGTATATGCTATAGCTCGCAGCGTATATTTATCTGTATTCCTGCGCGCTATTTCATACTGGTCATTCGGTATAGCCCAGTGCGTAAATGCATATTCAAATTCTTTTTTTGTAGGAAGCGGTCGCACAATAGTTTCCGGCAGGTAAAAAGTATCCTGCACCATTGGTTCTATCAAAGAATAGTATTCACCCTTTATATCTTTAGGAATAACTACTTCCTTCGGACGGAAGCCTATTTCAGAAAATTGAAGTGTATCGCCCTTAAAACAAACAATGGTAAATACACCCATATGGCTTGAAATAACGCCTCTGTTCTGGCTTTTTACCAATACTGTTACGTTCGGTATCACTCGCTGACTGTCAGGCGTCATAATAATACCATTCACCTGTACCACATTGGGAGCTACATCCTGGGCAAACACATTTGCACATAAAGTGCTGCATATAAGCGCAAAACAATACGATAACCAGCGTAACCTCATGACCTGCAATTTACACCCCTTTTTTAAAGTTTTTAAGGGTATGCAACAATCATCAAAAAAACCAATCCAACGATTGATATTATTGGCAATCATTTGGCAACAAAGAACGATAGTTTAGCCTATTTTTGCAGCAGATTTTCAGCACTTTAACAAAGGTTTACATGATTACGAAAGAAGCGGTAATGGCTGCATTGAGCAATGTGCAGGAACCTGATCTGGGCAAGGACCTGGTGACCCTGAACATGGTACAGGATGTAGTAATAGACGGAAAAAATGTTTCATTCACAGTTATACTTACTACACCTGCATGCCCACTGAAGGAAATGATTGAGAAGGCCTGTGTAAATGCCATACACCTGCTGGTAGATAAGGAAGCTGTGGTAACAGTGCATATGACAGCTAATGTGAACAGTAACAGAAAGGATAATAAAGCTGTGCTGCCTGGTGTAAAGAATATCATAATGGTAGCATCCGGTAAAGGTGGAGTGGGTAAATCAACAGTCGCCGTAAACCTCGCATTGGGCCTGGCTCAGGAAGGTGCAAAGGTTGGCCTGCTGGATGCAGATATCTACGGCCCTTCTGTACCTATCATGCTTGGTTTGCGCGATGAGCGCCCTAAGATGATGGACGTGAACGGCAAAGGAATGATAGTGCCCCTGGAGCGTTATGGTATAAAGGCGATGTCTATAGGCTTGCTGGTAGATGAAAAGCAAGCTGTAATATGGAGGGGCCCTATGGCAAGCTCCGCGTTGAAGCAATTTATATCAGATGTATATTGGCAAGAGCTTGATTACCTGGTAATAGACCTGCCACCAGGCACCGGCGATGTACACCTGACGTTAGTACAAACTGTACCTGTAACCGGTGCGGTAGTAGTATCTACACCACAGGCTGTAGCTGCCGCAGATGCGCGCAAGGCAATTATGATGTTTAAACAGCCACAGATAAACATACCTATTCTGGGTATAGTGGAGAACATGGCTTACTTCACTCCTGCAGAGCTTCCGGAGAATAAATATTACATATTTGGTAAAGGAGGCGCGAAGCTGATGGCTGAGCAATTTGAATTGCCTTTCCTGGGAGAAATACCTATAGTACAAAGCATAAGGGAAGGTGGTGATAAAGGCATACCTGCCGTAATAGATGATGAGCCGATATCTAAAAAAGCATTTACAGCGCTGGCACAGCATGTGGCCCAAAACATAGCAATACGCAATGCTAACCTGGAGCCTACTAAGGTGGTACAGATGGCTTAACTATAATTTATTCAACAGTAATAATGTCCGCTTCTTGTTGGGGGCGGACATTATTATTTCTACCCAACAGGCTGATAAGTACAACCAATAAAGCCCCAATAACATTCAGCCACAGGAAAGAAACTATATTAAGATTATAGATCACAATAACACATATTTCGGTAATAATAGCCGCAAGGAAAACTATATTTCCATTAGCCGGTTTCACATAAAAAGCTACCAGGAAGATACCGAGTATAGTACCATAAAACAAAGAGCCTAATACATTCACTGCTTCTATCAGGGAGCCCATGCGTGTTGCAAACATGGCCACAATAATGCAGAAAATACCCCAGGCAAGCGTATGCATGCGCCCAAGAAATAGTTGTCTTTTTTCTGAGGGTAAGGTCGATTTTCCCAGGAACTGAATGTCTATAAGTGATGATGATGCCAGTGAATTTAATGCTGCCGATATCGATCCCCAGGATGCAAGAAAAATAACAGCAAAAAGCAACCCCACAATGCCACGTGGTAAGGTATGGGTAACGAAATACAGGAATACATAGTTGGTATCGCCGGAATCTGTGCTGTAGTGGTTACGACTGAT
>JBQCEX010000237.1:0-8716 GCA_051959855.1 Flavipsychrobacter sp.
CATTCCTTATAACGATATAAATTCATTAAAAACGGCCTTGCAAGATGATTGTGTTGCGGCCTTTCTTGTTGAGCCTATACAGGGTGAAGCAGGCGTAGTAGTGCCCGATGAAGGATACCTGGCCCAGGCTGCTGCCTTATGTAAGGAAGCCAATGCGCTTTTTATTGCAGATGAAATTCAAACAGGCTTAAGCCGCACAGGTAAATTGCTTGCCTGTGACTACGAGAGCGTTCGTCCTGATATTTTGATACTGGGCAAAGCACTTTCAGGTGGCACCATGCCTGTATCTGCCGTGCTGGCTGATGATGAAATAATGCTTACCATTCAACCGGGAGATCATGGCTCAACCTATGGTGGCAATCCGTTGGCCTGCGCAGTTGCTATTGCATCATTGCAAGTGCTGAAAGATGAACACATGGCTGAAAATGCGGCAATGCAAGGGGAATATTTCAGGCAAAGAATCAAAGATCTAAATCATCCCAATATTGCCATTGTTCGTGGCAAGGGCTTGCTGAATGCCATTGTTATTGATCATGCCGATAAAAACACGGCATGGGACCTATGCCTGCATCTAAAGGACAATGGCCTGCTGGCAAAGCCAACACACGGCGATAAGATCCGTTTCGCACCACCACTTATCATAACACGTGAACAGATTGATGAGTGTATAGATATCATAGACCGCAGCCTTAAATTTATTGCTTAATGCACCAGGTAAAGCACGAAGAAAAGCATTTCACCAGCTCTGCACTAGTAACAGATATTGTTATAGGCATGTCTGATGGCCTTACGGTTCCATTCGCGTTAGCTGCAGGCCTTAGCGGTGCTGTAAGCAGTACGGCTATTGTTATTACGGCCGGCTTTGCGGAAATAGTAGCAGGTTCTATAGCCATGGGCTTAGGTGGCTACCTGGCCGGACGTACCGAGGTAGATCATTATCAATCTGAACTACAGCGTGAAAAATATGAAGTGGATGCTGTGCCAGAGCTTGAAAAACAGGAAGTACGCGATGTATTTGCCAATATTGGACTGAGCAAAGAAACGCAGAACCTGATTGCCGATGAAATGGCAAAAGACAAAGAGAAGTGGGTGGACTTCATGATGAAGTATGAGCTGGGCCTTGATAAGCCTGACCCAAGACGTGCTACCAAGAGCGCATTAAATATTGGGTTCTCCTACATGGTAGGTGGTCTTGTTCCTCTTTCGCCTTATTTCTTTGTTGCTCATCCCATAGACGGACTGCTTTATTCTGCCATCATTACCATCATTTGTTTATTCGTTTTTGGATTTTTTAAGGCTAAAGTGACGGGACAAAATGCGTGGATAGGTGCTATAAAAGTTACCCTGATCGGTTCCATTGCCGCTGCGGCCGCATTCTTTATTGCACGTTTATTCAATGCCTAGATATAACAGCAAAGTATGTTGTTTAGGGTGAATGTCACATTGGGACAAAAAGTTTGTGATGGGACATTTTTTAATTGGATAAACGCTGAATCCGTTACCGGTACTGAGTTATTAGCTATTTATGGAAAGTAACATTGCTGGACAAAAAATACCCAAAATGTCGCAAAATGTCGCATTTGAGAAAGTTTAATGGGCAGTGCGTGATAGTATTAGCTGGTTAGGGTTTACAGTATGTCAAAGAGCTTGCGGTGCTTGCGCACTACTAATGCAAGATACAGTTGCGGTGAGGCGATTTCCAAGAAAAGATATCAACATTTTGAGTGTGGCCTATTTGAAGTTTAATAGCTCCAGTTGATTTTCAGGATAGGTTATGTTTTCCAGGTAAAGGCCATGACCTGTGACATTAAAATATGCTTTGGTACAATCCTTTGCTTCTATAATTGCTCTAAATTCTTCCAGGCTGCATTGTCCGCGGGCTACTTTTAGCTGAGTTGCAACCAAGCCGCGCACCATGCCGCGTAGAAAGCGATTAGCTTCAACTATATAATGCAGTTCCTCACCTTGGTGTTCCCAGTAAGAATGGATAATGCTGCATCTGTACGTTTTTGATTGCGAATTCCGTTTGCAAAAACTTTCAAAATCATGGTATTCCTTAATGATGGTTGCTGTCTGTTGTAATAATGTTGCATCTATACGAAAGGGGTAAAATAATGCACGTTCAAAAAGAAAAGGATTTTTTTTGGCATATATACGATACCTGTAGCGGCGGGAAATGGCGTCGAAGCGGGCATTGAAATTGTCGTCAATAGCCCTGTAAATGTTTTTAACTGCTATACCCGGTGGTAAAATTGCATTCATTTTATAGGGCAGGTCCATATGCAGCCGTTCATCTGTGTCGAAATGATAAAAGCCGGAGAGCGCATGTACTCCTTCATCTGTACGGCTTGCGCCAAATGACAGTATTTCTGTTCTGAATAAAGTGCTTAATGCTTTATTAATAGCGAGCTGTACGGTAGGCAGTTCGCCCTGCAGCTGTGAGCCATGAAACGCTGTGCCGTTGTACATTACTTCCAGAAAGTATCTGGCCATCTTCCTAATGCTTGTTTTTTATTAATCTTAGCTTCTTGTTCTTTTCTATCCAGCGGCCTACCAGCCAGAAGGTAATGCCCAAAATTAAGAAGAATATGCCCTTGTTCATGGCGTCCCAGAAGTATTCGAAATAGCGTGTATACAGATTGACTAGTAAAAAGAGAAAGCCGAAATCTCTTGCCAGTTCATTTTTATACTTTATACCCAGGAATAATGATAAGCCGGACACAAGAGCAAATATCACTGCATATACTATGACGCGTGTTTGTCTCACTTTTTCCCATTCATCCAGGTAGTTGAAATTGCCGAAAATGGACACACCCCACATACCTGTAAAGAATATCAGCATGCCAAACAAGAAGGTAATGCTGCGCGAAAATGCCAACCATTTACTCTTTGCCTGCAAAAATGAAACACCAAGCATAATCAAGCCAAAAACGCTGAAACGTACGGGGTAGTTCATACCCAGGAATAGATTATGATTGCTATGGGCTGTGCTGAATACGCCGAACCAGCCCATTAATGCTAAGATAGCGCCAACCCATAATGAGCGGGACCTGAACACAATGCTTAACGCGCAGAGCAACAAAAATGCAACAAAAAGAAATGCTGAGTAGCCGTTATTATTACCAAAATCTTTCAGGACATAGACAAGGGAAGTAAGTGCAGAGAGGCCACCTAAGATCATATATACCTCGAAGGTGGTAGGATTTAATTTGGCCCGGCGTTTAGAAATGTACCAGAACCAAAAGATAGAGATGGCTGCAGTAATACCAGCTATCATTATGTTGCTAAGAGAAAAGTACGCTTTTAATTTTTCCAGGAATTTTTCGTCAATAAATATAGCGCCGAATGCCAATAGGGTGCAGGAAAGGGCTATGATAAAGAAATACTGAGCAATTTGCTGGCGCTCTGTTTTTTTAATTGTTATGCTGTTCGTTAATTCTGCTGCCTGGTCTATGCTTAGTTTACCTTCCTGCTGCCATTGCTTTATAGCCCGCTCTAAAATTTCTTTTTCATTCTTATCAGCTTCCATAGGTATTAATCTTCTTAGGAAAAATACAAAATGCTTTCCATAAGAAAAAAGGCCCTGGAAAGGGCCCTTACATATAAAGGATAAGAGAGAAA
Organism: Flavipsychrobacter sp.; assembly: GCA_051959855.1. Classification (GTDB taxonomy): domain Bacteria; phylum Bacteroidota; class Bacteroidia; order Chitinophagales; family Chitinophagaceae; genus SZAS-30. The sequence goes on from JBQCEX010000237.1 coordinate 3,622, forward strand.
ACTAATTGTTGCGGGTTATGATAGTTATCAATAAGGAATAGATATTATTGAAAGAATAAGTAAAATGATTAGAAAGTACAGTGAGAAATATTTTTGGCGATAGAACAGTGTTTTCAATTACTTTTTGCGGTGTTTTACTTCGGCGCTCAAAGATTGAATTATAAGCTCCGTTCTAAAAATTTTTAGCCCTCGTTAACGAGTCGTTTATAAACGGTTAACAAGCGCTTAAGAAATGGCTGATTAGTAATATGTGATTATTATTGAATTAAAAAAGCCTTCTACGTTTGCAGAAGGCTGGTAAAGTTTGAATAGGGGCTGTTGTTACTTGCAAAGTCGTATTTCAAGGCTATCGTTCCTGCCTTCTATAGTTACTTTTTTACTTTCCAGAAGATAGGGCTGATACTTATTATATACTTCAGCAGACTGACGTTTGCCATTTATGTAAAGCACATCACCATTCTTTTCCAGCTTAAACCCATCTGAACGGCTTATAAGACCATCTGCTTCCATATTGTCTAGCATGGTTTGATTTGAATGATCTTTTGCCTGCCTTACAGCTGCCATTCTATTCATTTCTTCTTCGGCCATGCTTTCTTTTACTTCCCTTTTTGCTTTTTCCATAGCTATAGCTATTTCCTTTTTGGCATGCTCCATTTCTTTTGTTGCCACTCCATTTTCGATAAGCGCCTTTTTTGCTTGCTCCATACTCATCTCTACTCCCTTTTGTATTTCTTTCCAATCTATATTAGTATCCAGTTTATTAAATGATAGTGTAAGGTTCTTATTTATAGCTTTCCAGTCCACTTGCTTTAATGCATCCTCCACTGTTTTGCCTATCGAATCCATATTTACACTGTTCATGGCATTCGAGACAGCAACGTTTATTGTGCCATTTAAGGAAGTATCGATCTCGTCCGGATTGTCTGAAATTACTTTGTCAGCTGTAGCACTAGTGCCTACTATATTATTGTCACCTAATTCTTTTTTCAATTTTTCTTTTTCTTCGGCAGGCATTTCTGTTATAGAGTTATATTCCTTTTTGATTCCATTATCATCAATTACAATTATTTTCTGATGGGTTATTATGGTATGGCCTTTATGTTTTGGTTTGTCCCTTTCATTAGTAGTCTGTGCAAAGCCCGGACTGAAGCACATGATAGATAGTGCAAGTGCACCCACTATCAATATGGTTATAGTAAGCTGGCTATAGTTAAGTGAATTCTTTTTCATTTCCATTATGCGTTTAATACGGTTAAATAATTGGTTTTTGCGGCCAGTGGCAGCTACAGCCATGCTATAGGCCTGCTGCCGGTTATGCTCAAGTGCGGCCAGTGCCCTGGCATAGGATAAAGGTTGATTTGTGTTAGCTATTACCATATCATCGCAGCAATGTTCTCTTTCGCGGCGAACAATGGCAGATATCCACCACATGAAAGGGTTGAAGAACAGGAATGTTTCAACCACATTTTGGAAAATATTCAGTAGATAGTCATGTCGTTTTATATGTGCCAGCTCGTGCAGCAGTATTGCTTCAATTTGATCCTGGCTCAAGTGGCTTAGGGTAGTGAAGGGTAAAAGAATGACAGGTTTCAGTGTGCCCATTACCATGGGCACATTTACCTTTTCAGAAAGAAATACCTGAACCGGACGAAGTATGCTGAACTGCTCCCTGTACTTATTGATCCATTCATCCCAGCTGCGTTCTGTGGCAGTTATTCCATTCTTGCGCAGGCCCCGCAGTTGCAGTATGTTGATACCAAAGCGGGATACCATGAATAGCAGGCCTATAAGGTATATAACTGCTAACAGAGGAAAGTAATGCTCCAGTTGCGGCGATGCCTTGATGAGGTAATGATTCAGAAAACTACTATTTTCTCCTGTAGCGTAAACCTGGTAGGAACGATCATTTCCCTGGCTTTGTGACAGCTCTGTTACATACACTGCACTCATCTGTATTTTTTGCCATTGGGCTATCAGTGTATTAAGGAACAATACAAAGAATAGTCCCAGCAGGGAGCTGGACAGGTAATAGCGGGCCCGGGAGCTTGCCTTGTGTAATATTTTCAGCGTTGCAAAGAGGCAGGCGGCTATCAGTAAACCTTGCCAAAGGGAGTGGAGTAGTGTCCATCCCAGTACTTTTGCAATGAGCGTTACAGAGTGCATAGTGTTCATACTTTTCATGGTTATCAGTAAGCAATCATTTCTTGTTTTGCTGTTCCATTTTATCCAGGTATTCACGTATCAGTTCCAGTTCAGCAGCATCTGCTTTATGGCTGCCTAAAGCCTGCATTACCAGCTGAGAAGCAGAGCCGTTAAAAACATTGTCAATAAAGCGCTGTACCAGCTGGCCTTGTATCTTCTCCTGCGGTATGGCCGCTTTGTATACATGTGTTTTACTGCTGGTGTCGCGCGATACCAGGCCCTTCTCGTGCATTATCTGCAATAATTTCAGGCTGGTGGTGTAGCCGGCTTCTTTGTTTTGCTCCAGCACTTCGTGTATCTCACGTACAGTACTTGGTCCTTTTGCCCATAATATGTTCAATATTTCCAGCTCACTATCTGTTGGCCTTATTTGCTTATTCATCTTACTATTTGATCGGTTAATGATAAGTTTTGTTACAACTTAGGATAGGGTTTATAATGACTGTCTACGAATGATTTCGTAATCAAACCTACGAATAAATTCGTAAATCAAAAATAATTTTTATGCTTTTTGAATTTTTTAACGTTGAGAGTCTCAGAAGAGCAGGGAGGGAAAAACAAAATAGCCTCCCTAGAAGGAGGCTATTTTTAAAATATATCTTTTATTGAATTAAGCAGTAGCAGCTGCATTCAATTTCTTTACAAGACCGGATTTGATATTGCTTGCTTTGTTTTTGTGAATAACATTACGTTTAGCCAGCTTATCAATCATAGCAATAACTTTAGGAAGATCCTGTTGAGCAGTAGTGTTATCAGCAGTAGCTAACAGACTACGAATAGCATTACGGGTAGTTTTACCATAATAACGATTACGCTCACGACGTTTTTCACTCTGACGTATATCCTTTTTCGTTGCTTTATGATTTGCCATTTATTATTGTATTATTACGTTTTAAGGAATGCAAAGGTAAGCTAAAATTACATTTAACAAAAATATTTTTAGAAATTCCTACATGGTTATTTCGTTGAATATTTCCTTTGATTTCTGCTCCATATAAGATTTCTTTTTCAGGAAGCTCTCCAGCTTGTCCTTTGGTATACGCAGGCTGTAGTGGTCAGAAGGGTATGTGTTATATTCAAACAGCTCATAGTCTGAATTCCATTTGTTCAGCAGTTTCTGGTCTACGTTCAGCTCTTGGGCCATCAACTCCATGCTTAAAGGCTGAGAAAGCTTTACTATTACCATGCTCTTTAGCTCTTCCGGAGTGAACATAGTCTTGGCTATTCCGCCAGGTGATGCGACCGCTTTACCATGCGCATCGAAATTGAAATCCAACGGTATGTTACCAAGACCAATGAATTTGCTCATGTTCTCGAAGATGCTGGCGGTAGCAATGAATGCCAATACGTGACCTTGCGTTTCGCGAGGAAGGTATTTTTTAATATCCCAGAAGTTGTGGCTGCCAGTACGTTCAATAGCACGTAGGACAGGGGTAGGGCCACTGTTGTAGGCTGCTATTACCAGTAGCCAGTCGTTAAGCTGGTTGTAAAGAATGTTCAGGTATTTGGCCGCAGCGTTGGTTGACTTATCCCAATCCCTTCTTTCATCATGCTTTCTGTTAACTGTGAGTCCCATCAATCTTGCAGTAGACTGCATTAATTGCCAGGGGCCTACTGCACCGGCGTGAGAAACGGCATTATGGTTAAGGGCTGATTCAATTACTGCGAGATATTTCAGTTCCTTTGGAAGATGGTTTTTAGCAAGTATATCGTCTATTACAGAGAAGTTGCTGCTACGTTGGTCCTGAACTATGTTGAGCGTTTGATTATGTGCCTGCAGGTATTTTCTTACAAACTGGTTCACATAATCGTTCATATCGCCGAAGTAAGCCTTTTCACCAGCAAGGGGAACAGACTTCATTGCTGGTCTTTCCTCCTTAACAGGCATCCTGGCTGCCAATGGCAGTGAACAAGATGGTGGAACGGCCCTGATAGTATCTACCTTTACAACACGCATATCCGGTTCACTTCTACGCTGTGCGTGAGCAGAAACTACACAAACCGAAAGAGAAAAAAATAAACAAAGAGTCTTTAATTGCACGTTTTATCGTTTTTTAAAGCGGTGAAACAATGCAACCCAATGGGAAGCTTAAATTAAAAATACGGAAAGGGTTTAAGAAAAGAAAGAGCCTTGAATTAGGCGTTAGTGGTAGGCGTTTTGTCTTTTTCTTTAGCGCCAGCCTCTATTTCACTTCTAATGCCGTCTTTAGCATCGTTAAATTCGCGGATACCTTTACCCAGGCCTTTTGCCAGTTCAGGCAGCTTTTTGCCACCAAACAGTATCACGACAATTAATACCAGCCATATCCATTCGCCGCCGCTAGGCATAGAAAAAAGAAGCTGTGGTGAAACGCTCAATATAGACATTGCAAAAAATTTATTAATGAATAACTGATACAAAAGTAAGATTTATTCCCTATAAAGTGTCATTTAATTCTCATTATACGGCAGTTTAACAAATGGGGAATGATTGGTACCATGTGTGGAATAGTGCTTATTTACATGGGATGTCAATATAATATGTGCTAATAAGAAATTTAGAGTTGATTTTGTAAATAATTGGGAATCAGCAGGTGGTGGCTGCTATTGCAAATATTTTCTTAAAGCGAGCTGCTGGCATAGTTTTCAAGACCAATAAACGAAATAAACTATAGAAGATATGAATCAGAATCAGACAGGCCAAAATCAACAGCAAGGCCAGAGGCAGACAGGAAACCCAGAACAACAAGCCCAATCAGGTACCCAATCACAACAGTCTAACAACAAGACACAGCAAAATCAGCAACAGCAAGATAAGTCACAGACGCAGGGAACAAAGGCCGAAGAACAAGTTACCGGCAGCCCTGAACGTCAGAACTATAATACGCCACATGAACATAAAGATCCAAAAGGC
>JBQCEX010000238.1:0-8102 GCA_051959855.1 Flavipsychrobacter sp.
CATCAGGTGTTCAATTATGAAACTGCCGAGTATATTGCCTATCAAATGAAGCTGCTCGAACACCAGCATAATATAGAGTCAGAATACATGAGCTTCCAATGTACCACTACAAGTCGCGGCCTGGTAGATGTGGTAAATGAGCTTTCGCAATATTACCCAAGTATAAAGGATGGTATGGGTAATGTAGATACAACTGATCGCAACTGGGTAGGCACTATTTACCTGTTACAACAATTATACGCATGCGCATTATAGGCGGAGATTTTGGTGGCAGAAGGTTTAGTCCGCCTGCCGGCATACCGGCAAGGCCTACTACAGATATAGCCAAAGGTGGTTTATTTAACACGTTGGGCAATATGATAGATTTTGAAGGGATCAAAACCTGCGACATATTTGGAGGAACAGGCAGTATCAGCTATGAACTTGCATCACGTGGTGCAGCGGATCTTACGTTGATCGAACGTGACCAGGCAAGTATTAACTTCATAAAGAAAACGGCGAAGGAACTGGGGATTGAAGATAAGCTGCATATAATAAAGGGAGACGTTTTTAAATTTATGAAACAAAGTACGGACCAGTATGATTTCATTTTTGCTGGCCCACCTTATGCACTTGTGAATATCGATGACCTTCCAATGTTGGTGTTTGAAAAGCATATGCTGAAACCAAACGGTATCTTTGTACTGGAGCACACGCCAAGAAACGACTACCAGCAGCATCCGCATTTTGCTAAAATGAAAAATTACGGAACTACTGTCTTTACATTTTTTATACAACCAGAATAAATTTCATGCAGCGCATTTGCTTATTTCCCGGCACATTCGATCCTATAACAAAAGGGCATGTAGATGTAATAGAACGTGCGGTATCATTATTTGATAAGCTGGTAATAGGTATCGGCATTAATTCGTCCAAACAGCCGATGTTCAGTGTAGAACAGCGTATAGGTTGGATAAAGGATATTTTTAAGAACGATCCCAGGGTAGAAGTGGCAGGTTACGAAGGGCTGACTGTAAAGTATTGTACTGAAATAAATGCTAAATTCATTCTGCGAGGTATACGCTATATCAGCGATTTTGAATATGAAAAAGCAATTGCAGATATGAACCGCATGCTGGCACCGGATATAGAGACTATTTTTCTTACCTGCTCACCTTTATACTCTACTATATCATCTACCCTGGTGCGCGATGTAATACGCAACCATGGCGATGTAAGTATGTTTGTACCCGAAGCGGTTAAACTTTAGTAATTACTACTGCGTCGTTCCCTTGCCTTAAACTGTATGTAGCGTTGTGTTTCCTTGTGCAGTGCTTTAATGAGCAGAAATATTACTACGCCATCATCCAGCCAGCCTACAAAAGGAATAAAATCAGGAATAAGATCGAATGGGAATATAACGTATGCAATAGCTACTATAGCAACAAGTGTAGTAAATAAAGACATTCTGTAGTGTCCTTTCAGCACCTCACGAAGCATTTGCCACAAAGTCTTACGGTTTCTGAATAAATGCCAGCCATGACGAATATTCTGAACCTGCCGTGCTGATGTAAATTTCGGCATGGTTTTACAATTTCTGCCCTAAAATTACAGATCCTATTGTTGGTAGAATGTTAAGGTTGGTTCTTGAAGCTAAAGCCTGCACTTTCTAATACTTCTCTTATTGCTTCGTATGACTTTTGAACAATGGCAGCAAGTTCATTTTCTGATACCCAGCGCACCTCCAATATATTTTCTTCCTCCTGGGGAACTAACTTTTCCTCTATGCTTGCATGCATCTTATACCAAGCGGTGTGCTTCAGTAAATTTTGTCCAAACTGTGAATAGACGTGATAGGTATCACATATTTTTTCCCCTAGTTGCAGTTGTTCAATACCGGTTTCTTCACTTACTTCTCGTAGTGCACAGGCTTCTATAGCCTCTCCGTCATCTCGTTTGCCTTTAGGCAAGTCCCATTTGCCCCTGCGAAATATCATTAATACTTCATTTTTCTCATTCACTACTACGCCGCCTCCTGCATCTATTGGTTCGTAAAAAGTTGTTAGGCTCTCCATCAGCTTCAATTCACTATCACCTTCTATTATAGCGCCAAATGCACCTGGCTCCTCAAGGTGGTCAAATGCGAGTCTGAAACTTTGTAAGGAGGCATTAGTATATGCCAGGTAATTTTTAACCTCTCTGTGAGCTTTGGTAAATTCTTTACTATCGGTAGTTAATATAAGAGGTTTATTATTATAATATATTTTTTGTGTAAAGCTCATGGTTGGCTTTTTTGTAAACTTATCTAATTGGCGTAGGTTTGAGCGTTATGAGCACACAAAAACATTTTGCCGAAAAACTACTGCAAATTAAAGCTTTACAGATCAACCTGCAAAAGCCTTATACATGGGCTTCAGGCTGGCATTCACCGGTATATTGCGATAACCGTAAAGTGTTGTCTTATCCATATGTTCGTGATTTCGTAAAAAGTGAGTTGGCTAATATGGTGCTGGAACATTATCCTGATGCTGAAGTGATTGCAGGCGTTGCAACCGCTGGCATTGCTCATGGCGTTATGGCTGCTGATCTTTTAAAGCTGCCATTCATATATGTTCGCTCAAAGCCAAAGGAACATGGTATGGGCAACCAGATAGAAGGTGTATTGCAGGAGGGACAGAAAGTAGTGGTTATAGAAGATCTGATATCTACAGGAAAAAGCAGTCTTCAGGTGGTTGATGCATTGCGCGAGAATGGGGCTGAGGTATTAGGTATGTGTGGCTTATTTACCTATGGGTTCCCTGTCGCCGATAAAGCATTCGAAGACGCCGAAGTATCGTTGCATACAATTAGCAACTACAAAGCGTTGATGGAAGTAGCAGAAGAACAGAAATTGATACAGCCTGAGCAAACAGCAGTGCTGGAACAATGGCGTGTTGATCCGGGAAACTGGGGCAAATAAATTCATTGCAAAACTCTGTAAGCCTCTATGGCCTGGCTTAGGTTAATAAGGTGGAAAAACCTGCTGATCATTTTTCTCACCCAGCTTTTAGCATGGGTGTGTGTATTGCTGCCTATGCACCAATATACACGCATGCCTATGTTGCTGAATGGAGTTAATTTTATATTACTGTCCACAGCTACAGTATTCATCGCGGCGGCAGGTTACATTATAAATGATTACTTCGATATTAAGATAGATGTGATCAATAAGCCTGATAAGGTAATACTTGAAAAAGTAATACCACGCAAAATGGCTATTATAGCTCATACCGTGCTGAATATAATTGCGCTCTTTTTTGCTTTTATTGTTGCCCGGCGTGCTCATCATTATGAGTGGATGTTGTTGCAACTGTTCTGTACCGTCTTGTTGTGGTTTTATTCTACTCATTTTAAGAGGCAGTTTATGAGTGGCAATGTAGTGGTTGCCTTGCTTACAGCCCTTACTATTGTGGTTTTAATGCTGTATGAGCCTGCCATTCATTATTATGCTCTGCAATCTTATTTTATCAGCACATCAGAAGGGCTTTTACCCAACCCGGTTTGGGTGCTTGGTATCTATGCCTATTTTGCCTTCATGCTGACCTGGATGCGGGAGATAGCCAAAGACATGGAAGATTTCAAGGGGGACGCTGAAGAAGGCTGCATTACTATGCCTATAAAATGGGGCTTATTGCGTTCTGCAAGGTTTTGTCAGTTATTAGGGGGCTTGGTAATTGTGCCATTACTTATAGCAGGAGTAAAACTTTGCATGGCTGCATGGTGGCCGCTGGGCATATATACAATAGTTGCGCTTGCATTGCCTGTTACTGCCTGGATATTATTTTTGCCTTTACGCGCTACTAAGCAACATTATCATACAGCAAGCAGCTATATTAAAATCATTATGCTGCTTGGTGTTCTATCATTAGTTATTTATTATTTACAGGTACATGCATAAACTAATACTCGCATCCCAATCGCCACGCAGAAAACAACTGATGGAAGCCGCAGAGCTGGACTTTGAAATTATCATTGCAGATGTGGATGAAACCAACCCTGAAGGAATGCCGGGTGAAGAAGTGCCTGTATTTCTTGCAAAGAAGAAAGCGGCGGCTATACAGCATATGATAAATGATGCGATTGTAATTACAGCTGATACAGTGGTACTGTTAGACCATCATATATTGGGTAAACCAAGGGATGCAGCTCATGCCAGGGAAACACTCAGCAGGCTATCAGACAGAACACATTTGGTGGTAACGGGGGTGTGTATTCAAAGTGCCGTTAAACAGGTAAGCTTTTCTACGACTACCGCTGTCCATTTTCGCAAGCTCACTGCAGCACAAATAGACCATTACGTTGAAAGCTATAGGCCATTCGATAAAGCAGGTGCCTACGCCATACAGGAATGGATAGGCATGATAGGCATAGAGCGCATAGACGGCGATTATTACAATGTAATGGGCTTACCGATAGGCGAAGTAGTAAAATCCCTGCAACACGATTTTAACGACTAATATTCATTGAGCTCCACTAACTGTCGTGCTATCTCACTACCCAAGGCGACTCCCATACCACCCATCCTAAATGCACTATACACGCGTGGTGAAAATGCCTTGACTATAGGATATTTATTCTCCCCGAATGCCATAATTCCTGCCCAGCGTTGGGCAATCTGAAACTTGGTATTTGGCAGAATTATTTCCCTTAATTTTCGTTCGAGGTCTGATTGAATCAATTCACTTAAGTTGAAGTCGTGCGATGTTTCTCCTTTGAAGTCAAGGTTGCGCCCGCCGCCGAGCAGCACTCTGCCGTCTATCTCACGGAAATAGTAATAACCTTTATCAAAGTGATAGACACCTTTAAATGGCAATCCTTCAATAAGGTCGGTTATCAATACTTGTCCGCGGCCAGGTACGACGTCTACATCAGGCAATAGCTTTTTAGTGAAAGCATTAGTACAAATGCTCAAAGTATCACAGGTTAGCGGATATAGTTCACTTCGAAACGGATCTTTTACCATTACAGTTACTTTATGCCCCACCTCTTCAAATCGCACAACCTCTGCTCCGGTCTTTATTTCTATTCCTTTGCTCATAGCATAGTTTGCCAAAGAGCGCATCATTTTGCCGCTGTTTAATTCTCCTTCACACAAATTCTCAATTAATGCCTTGGTATAAGATTTAGAAAATCCGAACTCGGTTATATTGTCGTTAGCTAACCTGAACACTTTTTCTCCTACTACAGGATGAAGCAATTCATTCAGATAGTCTATCTTATCCAGAGCTTCTAATTCAGCATCGCTTATCAGTTCGTAACTGCCATTGGCAGCGTAGCCTATGTGTTCATCTCCCAGCCGTTTTCTTAGCAGTTTTAAGCCTAGCTTCCGCCACTGGTATAAAATGATCACCTCTTCTTCATTCATATGCTGAAGATCATCCAGCAATTCGGTAACACTGCCCATACAGGCAAACCCTGCATTACGTGTGCTGGCACCTGTGGGTAATAATCCACGCTCCAGCACTAATACATGTGCATGAGGATGTTTCTCCTTTAGCTCAATAGCAGTGCTAAGACCAACAATGCCGGCACCTACTACAATGTGCTGATAATCAAAGAAACTCTGCTGCTCCCAATAGCTAAACATAGTGTTAAATCAATTTAAAAAGTGAGGATAAAGATGGCTTAACGGCATAGTCTTTATGCAAATTAACTGTGAAACACACTAATTGTTGAATCTTTAAAAGCAAATTTTATGGACAACGAAATCATAATGGATGCGAAGGCGAAACGAAACTATGGCATATTGGCTCTTTTACCTAATATAGCATGGGGCATAACACTTGTTTACTATCTGGTAAGAATGTCGCCTATATTCCCAGCAAAGGCTATGCCTGATGCCATTTCGATGAATACAGTGACTGCTCATAATTACGACACCCTGCTTGTATTTGGTATTTGCTCTGCTATCATCTCAGCTATTTCACTCATCATTTATATAGTGCATATAGCAAAGCTTAAAACCATTAACTCGGCTACCAAAGCGATGTGGGTGTTGGTACTGGCAGCTATCATGCCGTTCGGGTTCCTGATATTTTGGTATTTACACATAAAGAATGAAGCGGTGCATACACCTATTCATCCTGATATGGCTTAACGATATTACCCATTATTCAGACTAAAAAGTCCTCTTGTGCGAGAGGACTTTTTTAATATCTATGAGTGAACTTGTTATACCAGCATCGTTACCGGATTCTCCAGGTGAGATTTGAGTGTCTGCATGAAGCGGGCACCTACAGCGCCATCCACCACGCGGTGGTCGCAGCTGAGGGTAAGCTTGAGCAGCTGACGAACAACTACTTCACCATTTTCCACTACAGGTGTTGGAGCAATTTTACCTACTGCCAGGATGCATGAATCCGGTGGGTTGATGATGGCTGTAAATTCATCTATATCCATCATACCCAGGTTGGATATGCTAAATGTATTGCCGGTGAATTCCTGTGGTTGTATTTTCTTGTTGCGCGCTTTGTCTATCAAGGTAGCAGCTTCTTCAGCTATCTGTGACAGTGATTTCTGATCTGCAAATTTGATAACCGGAACAATGAGCCCGTCCTGAACTGCAACGGCAGTGCCTACATGAATATGCTGGTGCTGGCGGATGAAATCGCCCATCCATGAGCTGTTCACTTCAGGGTGCTTACGCAGTGCCATTGCACAAGCCTTTATAATAAGATCGTTGAATGAAACCTTAACAGGAGATACTTCATTTATCGCTTTACGTGCATCTATGGCTTTGTCCATAGTAACCGTCATGCGAAGGTAGAAGTGAGGAGCAGAGTATTTGCTTTCTGCAAGACGCTTGGCAATTATGCTGCGCATCTGTGAGTTAGGAATATCCTTATAGCCTTCCTGGCCCAGGGGGGCTGGCTGTAACACCTGAGCAGCGCGCTGTGGCTGCTGGCCCTGTTGTGGAGCAGCCTGTGGCTGAGCTGACGGTTTGAAGCTATCAACATCACGCTTTATGATGCGACCATTGTCACCTGAACCGTGTACCTGGCGAATATCTATACCTTTTTCTTCAGCTAATTTCTTTGCCAGCGGAGAAGCTTTTAACCTGTCATCTTCTGTTTCATACTGAACAGACTGTGATTGCGGTGCTTGCTGCGGCTGTTGTGCTGCAGCATTCTTTTGTGCTTCAGGTGCTGGCTGGGCTGTCGCTGATGCCTGCGGGGCAGGCGTAGCTGTTGGCGCCTGACCTCCAGTAGTTTGGGAACCTGCTTTAACAGTTTCGGCTTGCAGATAAGGATTAATATCTGTACCTGGTTTGCCTACTATTGCAATGATACCATCAATAGGGGCAGCTTCGCCTTCCTTTACACCAATATATAGCAGTGTACCATCCACATAAGGCATCACTTCCATAGTCGCCTTATCAGTTTCTACATCTGCTATAGCATCATCGCTTTTTACTTTATCACCTACCTTTTTATGCCATGCTACTATTTTACCTTCCTTCATGGTATCGCTCAGCAGCGGCATACGAATTACCGTAGCATCCCCGGACAATGGAGCCTGAGGAGCGGCAGCTTCAGCTTTGGGAGCCGGTGCAGCATTTGCCTGAGGGGCAGGTTGTGCCTGGGCCGGCTGTTGAGCAGGCGCAGGCTGGGCGGCCTTAGCAGGCTGTGCAGCTGCGGGAGGCGCTTCGTTCAATAATGATTTATAATCTTCCCCTTTTTTACCTACAATGGCAATAATACCATTCACAGGGGCAGCTTTTCCTTCTTCAACGCCTATATATAGCAGTGTGCCGTCTACATAAGGCATCACTTCCATTGTTGCCTTGTCGGTTTCTACATCGGCTATTACGTCATCGCTTTTTACCTGATCTCCTACTTTTTTGTGCCATGCTATAATTTTTCCTTCCGTCATCGTATCACTCAACAGTGGCATACGTATCGCTTCGGCCATAAATGCGGTCTTTATTTTCTATTTTAAGGTTCAAAAGTAATAATAAAGTGGTTAATGGTGATTAGCTAATTCTATAATTAGCTGATTAGCTAAAGAGCCTGCACGCAGGTAGATAATTATTAATTTGTTATTAGTAATCTATCTGCAAATTAAGCCCATCCTTCAGGCGTCCG
>JBQCEX010000239.1:0-5623 GCA_051959855.1 Flavipsychrobacter sp.
TGGCTTTTCGCTTTTATATTTATTTACCAGTTCACAGGCAGTTACATTACTAATGTAACTGAGTACATAATATGGACCCTGGCATTTTCATCTGTGCTTCCAGAACTTACATTGCGGAATGCAACCTTTAAACCACAACGCGCATGAAAGTTCTCTTTTTAACACGGGCTACCTTATATACTGTGTTTGGCGGAGATACGGTGCAAATAAATGCTACCGCAAAATATCTGCGTCAACTGGGGGTAGAGGTAGACATTCATTTAGGCAGTTCTAAGATAAACTATAGTCAATATGATTTATTGCATGTCTTTAATATTATTCGTCCGGCCGATATATTACCGCATTTACTCAAAAGCGGAAAGCCGTATGTAGTATCCACCATATTTGTCGACTTTACGGAATATGAACATTACCATAGACATGGGTTTACATCCTTAATCACAAGAAATTTACCTACAGATAAACTTGAATACCTCAAAACTATTGCCCGCTGGCTTAAGAATGGTCATACTAAACCGGGACTAGATTATATACTGCAAGGTCACAGGGAAGCTGTAAAGCGAATAGCAAGTGGTGCTTCACTTTTATTGCCAAACTCAGAAAGCGAATACAAACGTTTTGCTGCTCACTATGACATAAATGCACCTTACAAAGTTATCTACAATGGTATTGATACTGCTTTATTTAACAACAGGGCAATTGACGTAAAAAGGGATGAGAACCTCGTACTGTGTGTAGCCAGAATAGAAGGAAACAAAAATCAGCTCAACTTAATAAAGGCGCTAAACAATACCCGCTTCCATTTAAAGATTATTGGGAAACCTGCTCCCAACCATAAAAAATATTACAAAAAATGCCTCGAACTAGCTGCTGACAATATCAACTTCGAAGGTTTTATACCTCAGCATAAGCTTTGGGAATATTATAGCCAGGCTGTAGTACATATACTCCCCAGCTGGAACGAGACCTGCGGCCTCAGCAGTCTTGAAGCTGCCTATGCAGGTTGCAATATAGTAATAACAAACAAAGGTGATACTGCAGAGTATTATGGCGATAATGCCTGGTACTGCGAGCCGGACAACCCTATCTCCATATATAATGCTGTAGAGCATGCAGCAGTATCAACACCCAACGCTGCACTTCAGACCAAAATAACAGAAACATATAATTGGCAACAGGCTGCCTTGCAAACATTAGAAGCATATAATAACGTACTGTACAGTAACACCAATGAGGTAACATTTGAATACACTGATTTATTAAAAACAACGGCATCATGAGAATTGGCATTATAGGCACTAGGGGAATACCTAATCAGTACGGTGGTTTCGAACAATTTGCCGAGCATTTTTCTGTAGGCATGGCAGGGCGCGGGCATGAGGTTTCGGTATACACTTCTCACCGGCACCCATACACGGCAACCAGCTATAAAAAGGTGGACTTAATAAAATGTTATGACCCTGAACACTTTTTAGGTACTGCAGGCCAATTTATTTATGACTTCAACTGCTTCAGAGATAGCAGAAAACAAATCTTCGATATAATTCTTATATTAGGTTACACAAGCAGTACTATTTGGTCCTGGCTATTTCCCGGAAAGTCAATATTAGTAACTAATATGGATGGGCTGGAATGGACACGGGAAAAATACAACAAGGCAACGCAATACTTTCTTACCTATGCCGAAAAATGGGGTGTTAGGCATAGCGATTATCTTATTGCAGATTCAAAAGGTATCCAGGATTATTTGAATAGCAAATATGGGGTAAATGCCTCCATGATACCTTATGGTGCAGACTTATACAAAGCAGAACAAAACAATATAGATATTTTAAACAACTACGGTGTTGACGTAGGTGAGTATGATCTGATGATAGCTCGTTTCGAGCCGGAGAATAATATCGCTACGGCGCTACACGCATATTCATTGCAGCGTAACAGGAAACTGCTGATTATAGGTGATTATGCACACACCGCATTTGGCAGAAAAACCTTCAAAGAATTTAGCAGTTATAGCCATATTCACTTTCTTGGAGCTGAGTTTGATATTATTAAACTAAATGTCCTGCGAAGCAATTGCCGTTTGTATATACACGGCCATTCAGTTGGCGGTACTAATCCTTCCCTGCTGGAAGCCATGAGCTGCAATGCGCTGATATGCGCACATGACAATATATTCAATAGACATGTACTTGGGAACGATGCTTTTTATTTCAAAAGTGAACACGACATTACAGAACTGCTTAAAATATCAGTGGACAGACACAACTATTTGCAATGGATCAGCAATAACAGAAACAAAATAGCAACTGAATATAGCTGGAGTAAAATAATAGATAAAATAGAAGAACAATTTACTAAGTGGCTTTCAATAAAAAAGCAACCTCGAATAGTTGCTTTACCACCTATTACTGCTATAAATTTCCAGGTGGACAAAATGAATAAATAAGCACACAGATGTACGAAGCAATAAATATCACTGGAACAAAGGAAGCAATACTAAAGACACTACAGTATTACGCTCTATTTTATTATCCGCTGACTATTGCAGAGATACATGGCAGCTGCGCATGTGAATGCTCATTAAATGCCGTTGAAAAACACCTTGATGAACTCCTGGATGAAAATATTATATACAAGTGTAATGACCTCTATAGCACATTATCTAATATTGAACAATTAGCCGCGAGAAGAAAACAGGGCAACGCGATCGCGCTGAAAAAATATTTGAAAGCAGTAAAAGCCGCCCGTATCATTTACAGCTTTCCTTTTGTTCGCTTTGTTGGCATATCTGGTTCTATTTCTAAAGGATATGCCGAGGCAAAGAGTGACCTGGATTTTTTCATCATTACAGAACGTAATCGCTTATGGATATGCCGTACCCTTTTGCATCTCTTCAAGAAGTTAACCTTTATAGTTGGCGCACAGCACCGCTTCTGCATGAATTACTTCATTGATACTGCCGCGCTCGCCCTTGAAGAACGAAATATATTTACCGCAACAGAATTAACAAGCATGATACCTTTGCATGGCAGTATTTGCTACAAACAATTCAATGCTGCTAATAACTGGACAAATAGCTACTTTCCCAACGGGTATATGCCATTTATCCTAACAGGAGGTATTGATGATAGCAAAAGTATATCTAAAGGAATATGGGAAAAATTCATTAACCTGCTTAACCCACGTACAATTAATAAACGATTAATGCAGATTACCGACAAAAGGTGGCAAAGCAAATGGTCGAGAAAAAATTATCCTATGACCGATTATAATATAGCGTTTAAAACCACGCTGCATATTTCTAAAAACCATCCTGCAAACCATCAAAAACGAGTATTAAGCAAACTTGCCGCAATCTAAATAAACAATATGAGCGACTATCAGATGATAACAGCTAAAGACGCCAAAGACTTTTTCAGTTCTTTCAGCAGTTTTTTATCTAACATCTTTCTCTATATCCTGATCGCGTTAAAACGTCATTGGATTGTAGCATCTTGTATATTTTTATCCGTTGTTTGCTTAGGTTCGTACTTCTTGCTTAGCACTAAACCCTATTATAAATCAACTATGACTTGCCACTTTACTAGCATGAGCAAAAAGATATATGGCGACATGCTTCGCCAGGTAGATGATTTGGCGCAAGGCAGTTCATACAATGCTTTAGCTGCTACACTTCACATTTCCCTGCAGGATGCTTCCACCATTCGCTCCATATCAGGCACTAACATCACAGGCGCTCCTTTATATGACGACTTCAGTGCCGATGCCGGGCCAATTTATATCACCCTTCAGAGTACGTCAAAGAATACTTTTCCTATTGCCCAGCAGGCATTAATAGAATACTTAAATTCCGGCAGCCCCTTCAGAGCTCGTCGCAATATCATGGAGAAAGAGCAATCTGTCCGGCGTATTCAATACTTGACAAACGATATTTCATTGCTGGACTCTTTAATAACAGCATACTCTGTTTATATCAGGAGAGCTGGCGCAATGCGCGATAGCAGTATCGCATCTTTAAACATTCCGCAACTGATAGATTTAAAAAGGTCTATGGAAGATAATCTGCTGCAGGCAAAATGGAAATTAGAAGAAATGGACCGGCCTATCGAAGCTATTTATGGTTTTGTGCCGCCCGATAAACCTTTCAATAGCAACAATAAGCGATCATGGGTTATTATTTTACTTTCCGGCCTGGTTGCTTCGGTTACTGCCACTACGCTGTTCAGAATATTGCGCAATATCAATTAGTTATCACGCTTTCTTAGCGCAATGATGTAGTAATCGCCTATCCTGTTCCATGGCCATTTATCTTTTAGCCTGTCCTCTGCTTTCTGTAAAAACCTAAATAAAGCTGGTCGCTTGGCCGAAAAATGTTCAAAGTAAGACGGTGGCACCACGCTGCATAAACCTTCTACACTAAGCACATCGAAACTCCCCTTTAGCGTACTAATAATATTTTGAGGCCTGTAATACCAACACTTGAAGTTTACTCCTTCTATATGCGCCTTCGCACCGTTTTTGCTGCCCCAGCGCCTGAAAGCTGCATTAAAATTGCCTCTCAGTGCAAGAAACGTTTCCCACAAACAAAATGGAGGAAGCATAACAAGCACTACCAATCCGTTTTTCTCCAGCAAACTATCAAATGAACCTAGTACATCATTCAGCCGGTCTGTACAATTTAGGCCTGCGAAATTCGAAAATATCAGATTGTACGGTCCTTTATTTTCCAAATTGTATAAGTTGGTAAACGAACATTGTTCTATAGTCACTTTATCCCGTACCATGTAAGCATCTACCTTCTGTGTAAGTTGCGAAAGCATGCCTGCTGAAATGTCGGTTGCATGCACAGTATGCCCATGCTGAGCGAAATAGATAACGTCTTCTCCTGTACCCGCGTTCAGCTCCAATATGTTACTTGCTGCGGGCAAATATTTGTTTATTAAGTTTCTTACCCGTTCGCGCTTATACTGTATGATCTCGTTAGGCGCATATATTTTATCAAACACTGCTGACTGCCTGCTAAAAGCTTCAGCAGCTATTGGTTCATTATCATTTATATATTTTGCCTTGCTCATACAGTTACAGCGGGCTTTTCCAACATTGCCAATCGTATTTTAGCAATAAAGACCGAGGGTATATAATAGCCAATAGCAAGAACTTTCTTTAAGCCCGCCAATGAAATCCCGGAAGGCCTCTTTAGCATTTTCTCTACTTGTGCCATTGCAAGATGTTTCCTGTAGTTTTCCTGCACATATTTATGCAACTGTTTATAGTATGCCGGCTGGTAAGTGTTTTGAAACATCAGCTGCAGTTCATCTGAATCTGTCCAGTTAGTCTTGCTCTTCATATCTTGCTTTACTTTCTCATAAAACAATGTTCCCGGCAAAGGGTAAGAGACAGACACACCAATACTATGCGGCAATAATTCATTGATCATTGCAATGGTTTTTTCAATATCCTCTTTAGTCTCTCCCAGGTAACCAAATTGTATAAAGAACGATGGCCTGATGCCATGCTCTTTTAGCAACATCGTTGCCATTTTTATTTGCCCTATTGTAATGCCCTTATCCATGGCATCCAATATTCGTTGCGACCCGCTTTCCGCACCCATCCATACATT
>JBQCEX010000240.1:0-3055 GCA_051959855.1 Flavipsychrobacter sp.
AGGCATCTATAGATGGCTATGATTTCCATTTGTCATCAAGCTCTCCTGCTGTCGGCAAAGGTTACAAAGGTTTTACACCTATCATGAATGTTCCTGTTGATGCTAACTTTGGTGCTTCTCCTATCACGCTGCCTGGTAGTGACCTTGGTTGCTTCCAAACAGATGGCTCTGGTAATCAGCATTAATTTATAATTTATTGATTGTAAACGCCCGTTATGAATAACGGGCGTTTCATTTTACAAAAAATTCCTTTAATAAGTAATGTTTGAAACAGGATATAATGCAAAAGGTTTCGATTTTTATCGAAACCTTTTTTCTTTTGTGGGCCCACTAGGACTTGAACCTAGGACCACCTGATTATGAGTCAGGTGCTCTAACCAACTGAGCTATAGGCCCTGGCTTAATTGCCAAAATTTGGACTGCAAATGTAATCGCTTTTTTCGAAAAAAGAAAAATGTAAACACAAGTTTATTTTTGCAACATGATACAAGGTATAAGACACATTATTTTCGATCTGGGTGGTGTATTGCTTAATATAGATTATCAGCGTACTGAAGAAGCATTTATAGCAGCAGGCATTACAAATTTTGGTCATCTCTATTCCCAGCTAAAGCAATCTCCTTTGTTTGATGATTGGGAAATGGGAAAGGTATCGCGGCCGGAATTTATTGCACGGCTACAAGAGATTGCACCAAATAAACTTACAGAAGAGCAGATAATTAAAGCCTGGGATGCCATGCTGCTCGATTTCCCTTTACGCCGCTTACAGCTGTTGCAGCAGTTGCGGTTGCATTATGATCTTTTTTTGCTCAGCAATACAAATGAAATACACGAGGTCGCTTTTAATAAAATATTAATGGACAGCCATAGTATTCCGAATGTGGGTATATTTTTTGACAGGGTGTATTTATCTCATCATGTAGGCTTGCGTAAACCAATGCCTGAAATATTCCAGCTGGTATTGGATGAAAATACGCTTCAGCCCCAGCATACCCTGTTTATAGATGACAGCCATCAGCATATAGTGACAGCTCAGAAACTGGGTATTCAAACTATTTACCTGGAAAAGGGAATGACGATAGAAAATGACATCTTTAAGGCTAAGCAATAAGATAGTCTTGTAAAGAAACTTTTCAGAGTTAAACTACTTTACTTCTTCGTAGTCTATATAGTCGCCTTTATTCACTCTCTGGCTGCTAGTGTTATGGGCGTTATTCTGCTGCTGGTCCATCTGCTCCATTTGTTTCTGCATCTTTTGCAGGTGATCGCCAGCCATCCTTGTTATGTGGAATATAGGAAGTATATACCTTGCCAGGAAGCGGTAAAGCACTACTATTAATATTCCCCATGTTATAAATCTTAGTAGCATAGCAGACAAAGGTAGGCTGAACCCGGGAAAAACGCGTTAATAAAAACATAATTGTCTTTTACCTATTATGTTTTTTGGCTGAGAAAGAAATTATTAGTAGTTTTGTGCTGGATTAAAGCTAATTAGAAGGGGACACGTCAGTGGTCCCCTTGTTGTTTCTAAACCATATGGCAGAAATTTTAGATGAAATAAGAAGTTTGCTACAGCCATTGCTGGAGCAAACTGATATGTTTATCGTTAATATGAAAGTGAAACCGATAAACAATATTAAAATATATCTGGATTCAGACACCGGCTTTTCGGTAAGCAAAAGCGCGAAGATCAATCGCAACCTTTATGCGCTCATTGAAGAGAAGCAGCTCTTTCCGGATGGGGATTTCTCTTTAGAGGTTTCAAGCCCGGGTGTGGATGAACCGTTACACGAATGGCGTCAGTATAAAAAAAATATCGCCCGAAAAGTGCTGGTTACGCTCACAGATGGTACTGAAAAGCTAGGTACATTAAAGGATGTCAGCGAAGAGCGATTGGTGCTGGAAATGCCTATCCCTAAGAAGAAGGAGACAACAATAGTAGAAATACCATTTTCTGATATAAAAACAACCGTAGTACAAATCAGTTTTTAACAATCTCGCCGAATAGGCGTAAAAAGTGAAATTATGGCAAGTATTAATCTTATCGACTCATTTCAGGAGTTTAAAGATGCCGAAAATATTGACCGGCCTACCTTGATGAAGGTGATTGAAGACGTATTCAAAACCTTGCTCAGAAAGAAGTATACAAGTGATGAGAACTTCGACGTAATCGTGAACGATCAGACAGGTGATCTTGAGATCTTCCGCCGTCGTGAGATTGTGGAAGATGAGCTGATTGAAGATGAAAATCTGCAGATCCCATACTCCGAGGCCGTTATGATCGAGCCTGACTATAACGTAGGTGAAGAAGTATATGAAGAAGTGGATGTAATGGATTTTGGTCGCCGTGCTATACTAGCTGCCAAGCAAACGCTGGCTGCCCGTATTGGCGATCTGAAGAAAAATCAATTGCTGAAGAAATACGCTGAACGTGTAGGTGAAATAATAAGCGGGGAGGTTTACCAGATATGGAAAAAGGAAATATTGCTGCTGGATGATGAAGGCAATGAATTGATACTGCCTAAGTCTGAACAGATACCAACCGACTTTTTCAAGAAAGGTGAAGCAGTGCGTGCAGTAGTGAAGAAAGTAGAAATGCGCAACAATACGCCTATCATCATCCTTAGCCGCACGCATCCTTCATTCCTGGAAAAACTCCTGGAAATAGAAGTGCCGGAAATTATGGATGGTCTTATCGTTATTAAGAAGATCGTACGTGAACCTGGTGAACGTGCTAAGGTAGCGGTTGAAAGCTATGACGATCGTATAGATCCGGTAGGTGCCTGCGTGGGTATGAAGGGTAGCCGTATTCACGGTATCGTACGTGAGCTGCGTAATGAAAATATAGATATTATTAACTATACTAATAATACCCAACTGCTTATTCAGCGCTCATTAACGCCGGCTCGTATCAATCGCATGGATGTGAACAGCACTACCAACCATGCCGATGTGTACCTGGAGCCAGATCAGGTATCTCTGGCTATCGGTAAAAAGGGTGTCAACATCAAGCTGGCACAGGAACTTACTGGCTATAGCATAGATGTTTACCGTG
>JBQCEX010000241.1:0-2043 GCA_051959855.1 Flavipsychrobacter sp.
GCTACTTGTGGGGCAAAGAATACGGGTAAGGTATCTATAGCTTTAGAAACGCAACGCAGGTTTTTTGATATCAGCACTATATGTTTGCTGCCGGCAGTATCCCATCTCACCACATATGGTCCTTTGTTTTTACCGGTTGGATCGCCACTTATAATGGTACCATGGTCAAAATCCCATTGAAATAAGCTACTATCATTACCAGGCGCAGCCCCTGCAAAATTAACAAAAAGCGTATCTCCTATACAGGCAGCAGATTTTGCTGTTTTTATTTTAGAATAGAGGTTATTCACCCAGAGCACTGTACTGTCAAACTGCGTAGGGCAGCCGTACAATGAGTCTATGACAACGTACATACCGGAATCTGCAGCTACTGCATTATTTACAAACGGGTTTTGATCATTGCTCTTAAAGCCGTTAGGACCGCTCCAATAGTAATGAGAACTGTTTATTGTTGTAGCAAACAATTGCGCTGTTTCACCCAGGCACGCCATGCCACTGTTGCTGGCTACCAGCTTTGGCGGTGGCAGATTCACTATTACTTGTATTGGTATTTTATCGCTTTCACATCCTCTGTTGGTTGATGACACATAGTAAGTATAAGTGGCTACCGAGTCCGCCCGCGGTGTTGGTGCTACCGTAGTACCGGTATCTCCCGTCAGGCTTTTATACCAGCGAAGGTTTTTTCCGGTAGCTTGCAATGGCACTGGCGTACCGCCTACACAATAATATACCGGGCTTTTCACAATAGGATTCACAGCCAGGTTAGGATGAAGTGTAATAAATAATGTATCGCTTTGGCAGGCGGCTGTTGTACCTACAGCTCTCAGCACTGCAGGTGTAGTATCTATAGAAACATTTATAGCAGTACCATAGCTTGGGAAAATAGTATTACCTGTCAGCGATATCCAGCTCCAGCTAAGATAGCCGCCATTTAAAATACTTACAGGAATTATACTGTTTTTGCACACACTTGCAGTATCACCTGATCCAAAGGCAGCAGTGTCACCAAAATCTGTCCACTTTGGTTTTGTAGACAGAAAGGCTGAATCCAGATCGGCCTTTCTTAAGATATATGCATAAGCAAAGGTTAAACTATCTGAGGGTGCAAGGTTGCCCAACTTAAATACAAGACCTATACCCTGATCTGATGTATGCGTGCCTGTATATTGATAATTTGCCGTGTCTCCTTTCCCTTCATATTTGCCGTACATGCTATCCAGCGTTCCCGCTGTAGGGCTAAGACCCGCATCTATAATAAAACATTTTGCACGGCAGTCTAATGTTCCTAATCCTAAAAATGCACTGGACAATATGCCACCTGTTGACGTTTGTCCTGTAGCAGATACCAGAGTCCTGTTCTGGGGGTTCGGCAAATAATATTCTATCTTATTGTAAGTACTGAAATTCCCTGTCTCAGGTTCAGCATTATCGGGGTCCAGTGTTCTCAAATAGTATAGATCATGTTTGGTCGAGCTTGATTTGTTGACGAGGGTTATATATACCGTGAAATACACGTTGTTTGTATCCAGCGTAGTTATCTGAGTTATGGTAAGACTGTCATAACTGCCTCTCCATACGCCTGTTCTTGTTTTTCCTACTGCTGAATAAGATATATTGGAACCGGTCATGCCCGTAGGAAAGGTAGTGCCGCAACCATTCTGGTTCCATGCGTCTGCTTGTACACCATCTACCATTATGCTCCAGCCTTCCTGCGGTGTACCCGGTAAAAAGTAATCACCATAATAGGGATATGGTGAACCAAATGTCCATCCATCTTTATCAGGGTCGGCCACAAAACCGAGATTCTTGCCGTTACTTACACAAACTGCACCACATGCAGGTGAATTTATTTCACCTGCAGGGCCCTTAGGATGAAAGCCTGATGGCGTACTTACACTTGAGCCATAAGCACCATTCCAGTTAATGCCTACTTCAATATAATTACCTTGCAGGAATACATTACAACTATCTAACTGCGCTCTTGCAGATTGGGTTATAAACAGTGCGCCCAGCGCTGCTAATAAACTAAAAGAATAAAGTTTT
>JBQCEX010000242.1:0-18266 GCA_051959855.1 Flavipsychrobacter sp.
CAGGAAGGCGATATGGTCTATACTTGTGGCTACCCTTTGGGCATCAAACAGCAGTTTATTTCTACAGGCATACTTTCCACCAAGTGGCAGGATACCATCAGCACATTGCAGAATGGTGTTGCAGTACCTGTTGCTTACCGCGATCTGGCTTGGCTCGATCTCACCATGAACAAAGGCAATTCCGGCGGCCCGATCATTAAGTTAGGCGCAACGCCCGATAAAGATAACGTAATAGGTATCGGTACTTTCGTACTCAATCCTTACGCTGCCAATGCAGATTACCTGGCTGCCGTCAGCGACAAGCTTATCAAGTCCGGCTACGATAGCCGCGCAGCAGGCTACAACATCGCATCTATTGTTAGCTTCTTTTCTAAAGCTATCACCAACTCCTCTATAGGTGTCAGTGGCTGCATCTCTATCAATCATTTTAAAGGGGATGCGCAGGGGAAGTAATGTTCTTAAATTTCTGTTGCGTCTCATTGCATCTTAACTATTTCTGGGTTTAATTCGTATAAAATTCTTCCCATTGAACAATCCTGTCACAAAACAAAAAACATATTTTAAAGGGTTAAATGGGATACGTGCTATCGCTGCTATTGGTGTATTGATCGGCCACACAACTTTTGCAATTAATATTTGTCCGCTTAATCAGTTTCCGCGCTATGCAGTTATTGTATTCTTTACCTTGAGTGGTTTCTTAATTACCTATCTGCTGGAGGCTGAAAAAGCAAAAACAGGGACTATCAACTTTAAACACTTTTACGTACGTCGTATACTTAGAATATGGCCTCTGTATTTCTTTTACATTTTGTGTGTATTCTTTGTTCACTTGTTTATCATTGGCGATGGGGTTTCTAATATTAAGTATCTTGGATTTTTTGTTGTTTTCTCTCAAAATGTATTGATCTATTTTAATCTTGCCCCAACAGACATGGGCCATTTATGGTCAATAGGCGTTGAGGAGCAATTCTATTTGTTTTGGCCCTTTGTTTTATTATTTGTCCGTAAGCCAAAACGCTTTTTATATAGCTTGATCTTAATTATTCTTTTTATCCGCGGGCTTTTTAAGGTGTACGGCTTATATACCGGTTGCTTGTCACCTTTTTATTTATCAGAAAACTTTCGGTTTGACTGTATGGCTGTCGGCGCTTTAGCTGCAATATATTTCCATCAAAGGAATAAACATTTTCTTAGTCTGTGCAAATCATTTGCTACTCCCGTTGCGTTTTGGGTTTTTATTTTTCTTACTGCATTATACAGGTTCAATTTTTTCTCCATTTACACAGATAACGTTGTAAGCATTATTACTGCATTATTTATAATCAATCAAATAACAACTATCCGATTTCAAAGCATCCTTGAGAATCAGGTTATGAATTTTCTCGGCAGGATTTCCTACGGCATTTATATGTACCATCCCATAGCTATCTCTCTTTTCCTGTTCTACAGTCGGCTATATCATGTCAGTTATAGTCCTGTACTAATGGTTATATTAGTGCTTATAGCTACCATCTTTTTCGCATTCCTATCATTTCACCTCCTTGAAAGGCCATTTCTTAAATTAAAAAAGAGCTATACCTGACGACCGTCATTACGGATTGTCATTTCCATAATATTCTTCATTATATAATAACATAAAAACCGTTAAACGACGGTATTGCATAATTGTTTTTCACTATACATTTGCGTCCATAAGGCCTTATACAATTCTATTATTCACCAGAAAAATCAAAAACTATGAAAAAGGTTTTTTTAGCAATGTTAATTGCGCTCATGGGTTTAGCGCAACAAGTTTTGGCAAGAGATGTTGTAAACAACACAAATTGCGCTGTTACCATCACTGCTGTGGCTTATAATACTTCTACCTGCGCCATTTCGCTTACCTGTGCCAGTATTACTGTACCTGCACACAGCACCGCTACTTTACCTGGTTGCGTTACTATCAGCTCTACCGAATTATTGGGGTATGATATATGCTGGGCCGATCCTGTCTGCGCCTCTATAGCATGCGCTTCCATCGGAAACATTACCGGCGCACATCCTTGCGCTCAGTTCCCGCTCGGGCCCGTATATCTGCCTGCCTGTGGTACCTGTTCAGCTTCTACCGCCGGGGTAAAAATATCCTGGGATCTTGCTACTACCGCCGGAAACCTTATTATCGGGTAATTGATAATATTTACCTACAAAAACATCCCGCGTTTTGAACGCAGGGATGTTTTTTTATCTATAGTCATTATCCTGCACTGTCTCATTTTGTGGATATCTTTTCTTGGAGTCCGCCCCATCTACACAGTACCTTGCACATCCTTCTCCTCTTGAGGGAAGGGGTCAGGGCTGTGTTCACTTACAAAGGTCACCACCCTCCGCTCTTTGACATACTGTAAACCCCTTTTTCCGGTCAGTAATTTTTCTTCCGGCCGGAAATTTCACTGCTAATCCCGCTACAGGCCATCATATGATATTTTCTTTTACCGGAAAAAAGCAGAAAAACCGGAAATTTCCGGAAAAACCTGCACTACAGACTTATGATTTGCCGCTACGACTATCCTTGGGTAACAAATGCGTCATTTTGTAACATTCTGGTAGATATTCGAAAGTCTAATAACTCAACAAAATCAGTCATTTTCTGTCGACTAACACATGGAAATGTCCCAAAGTTATTTCCTGCACCAAATGTGACATTCAGATTTTGCACCCATAACTTATGACTTATGACTTACAACTGATATGGGGCACAAATGGGGCATTCGCATTTCATAAAGCGCTGATTTCCAATCGCAGTTTTAAAATCGTTTCACTGGGTAATTTGGGGCATTCCCTTATTAAGCCTTTGTTATCAAAAACTTATATACATACCCTTAAAGACGCTCATTCCTTGAATAACCGATGGAATAGTTATTTTTGTATAGGTTTGTAGTTTGGATTGTTTCAGAATACCTAAAATCAGACTGAATAGAGATGGCACTGTTGGGCAATATTATAGCTCGCTCCTTACAACTTAGAAAGAAATTTAAACCGCCGGTAGCTGCACCCATAACGTATCAAAGACACGTTCTTCGCCAGCTCCTCGAGCGTGGTCAATATACAGCATTTGGCAAACATTACGGCTTTGGAGATATATTAAGCAATGAGGTAGATTTCGTTTCCGCCTTCCGCAAGGCAGTTCCTATCCATACTTATAATGAAATGCACAAGCAATGGTGGCACCGCTGCCAGGAAGGTGAGGAAAATGTTACCTGGCCGGGTAAGGTGAAGTACTTTGCTCTTAGCTCCGGCACCTCAGAGGCTGCCAGCAAGCATATTCCTGTTACTCAGGATATGATTAAGTCTATCAAGAATGTTGGTTTCAAGCAGCTATACAGCATGGCCAATTTCGAGATACCTCCGGTTGCCTTTGAGAAAGGTATCCTCATGCTGGGCGGCACTACCTCCTTATTTGACAAAAAAGACTACTACGAGGGCGATATGAGCGGCATTAGTGCCAAGAATATGCCTCGCTGGATATCTACTTTACTATATAAGCCTGGTCAGAAAATATCCCGCCGTCCACAATGGGAAGATCGCATAAAGCTTATAGTACGTAAGGCTAAACAATGGGATGTTGGTATCGTATGCGGTGTTCCTGCATGGGTCCAAATAGTGCTGGAAGAAGTAATACGCTATCATAAGGTCAAGAACATTCACGAGATATGGCCTAACCTCAGCATCTATATTCACGGCGGCGTCTCTTTCGAACCCTATCGCGAAAGCTTTAAAAAACTGCTGGGCAAGCCAATTACCTATATTGAAACCTACATGGCCTCTGAAGGCTCCTTTGGCTTCCAGGCCAGGCCGGGCGCAGGTATCAAGCTGGTACTGAATACCGGCATCTTCTACGAGTTCGTTCCCTTCACCCCTGAAAATTTTGATGAGGACGGCAATCCTAAGCAAGGCGCTAAAACCTGTCTCATAAACGAGGTAAAGGAAGATACCGACTATGCGGTTATGCTCAGCACTTGTTCCGGCGCCTGGCGCTACATCATTGGCGATGTTATCCGCTTTACTGATGCTACCGAAGGTGAAATAGTCATTGTTGGCCGCACCAAGCAATTCCTAAGCCTTTGCGGCGAGCACATGTCTGTTGACAATATGAACAAAGCGATTGACACTGTTTCCCGCAAGCTCAACATTACCATTCGCGAGTTCACAGTTACCGGTCTCAAATATGAAAATCTGTTTGCTCACCGCTGGTACATAGGTTGCGATGATGACTGCGACCCCGAAGAGATATGCAACATCCTCGACGAAACGCTCAGCCAGATCAATGACGATTACGCTGTAGAGCGCACCTCGGCACTTAAGAAGATATTCGTTGAGGTATTGCCCAATAGTGTCTTCTACGATTATCTGCGTGCCAAAGGCAAGGAGGGCGGCATGAACAAATTCCCACGCGTACTAAAAGGCAATCAGCTTAAAGATTGGGAAAGCTATCTTGGCAAGAATAAGTTAGAACCTTCTAAATAACGATGCACTAAGAAAGCGATAAGGCATTGATCAGCCTTAAGCTTTCTTCCTGCAGCAGGTCTTTCTTTATAGGCACTACGCCCACTTCCTCACACACCAGTCCACCAGCCACGTTCGATACTTCAGCCATCAGGGCAGCGCTTTTGGTCAGTGCATACACCATAGATGCAGTAGCTATCACCGTATCTCCGGCACCAGACACGTCGGCTATATTGCGTATATGCGACGGCACTATTGCCGAGGAAATACCATCATTATAAAACACGCCTTTCTCAGAAAGCGTTATGAAGGTCACTTTATGCTGCAGCGCATCTTTCAGGCTGCTGTGCACTTGATTCAATGAGTCGTTGTTCACCTGCTCCAGCTCTATATTCAGTGCCTCTCTCACTTCCTTTAGGTTCGGCTTAAATATGTCCACATGCTTATAAGCAAGGAAATTGCGCTTCTTAGGGTCCACTGCTGTTATAATACCTATTTCTGTACAATGCGCAGTTATCCTGTTGATCACATTCTCCTTCAGCACACCCTTATTATAATCTTCAAAGATCAGCACATCAGGCTTCACTCTTTGCAAAAACCGTAAAACCAAATCTATGAAAGCATGTTCTTCTTCCAGGTACAATTCATCTGTTACCTCATCATCTATACGCAGCATCTGCTGTTGCCTGCTCATGATGCGGGTCTTTGTAGTGGTAGGTCTTTGCTTGCTCAGCATCAGCAGGTCACTATTGATGCCTGCATCCTCTACCAGCTTCTTCAGCATCATGCCATCGCTGTCATCGCCTATTACGCTTGCTATGGTCACCTCAGCTCCTAAAGCTTTGCAGTTGAGGGCAACATTTGCAGCGCCACCCAGCCTGCTTTCTCGCTTATGCAGAGATACTACAGGCACCGGCGCTTCCGGGGAAATACGTTCTACATCGCCCCACCAGTATTTATCCATCATCACGTCGCCTACCACTACTACGTGCAGGTCGCTCATTCGCTCAAACAGCTGTGCCAGTTCAGTCTTATGCATTCGTTTTATTGCCTTGCTTTTCTATAATGTAATATATCGGGATACCTATCAGCACTATTATCAGCCCGGGCCATGTATATACCGGCTTATAGCGCAGCAGCACTAGGCAGATGAAAGATGCCAGCAGGATATAGATCAAAGGTATGACAGGATATCCGAATGCCTTATATGGCCTTGGAGTATCTGGTTGTGTTTTGCGCAGCTTAAAAATGGCTGCTATTGTAAGAATATAGAACAGCAATACAGTAAAGATGATGAAATCAAGCAGATCGCCGTACTTACCGCTCAGGCACAGCAATGATGCCCATATGCACTGCATCCAAAGCGCAGCAGCAGGTACGCCCTTCTTGTTCAGTTTCCTTGCAGCAGGCAGAAACAACCCATCATTAGCCATAGTATAGTAAACCCTTGCTCCCGATAAGATGAGACCATTATTACACCCAAATGTTGATACCATGATCATTAATGCGATCAGGCTGGTACCAACAGCCCCGAATATCTTCAGCGAAGCCGCTACCGCTACCCTGTCAGAGGGTGCATTCGCGATCTCACTTATGCTCATTACGTTCAGGTACATCAGGTTCATGGATACATATAATACGGTCACTACCAGCGTGCCTATGAATAAGCTCAGTCCTATGTTTCGTTCAGGTCGTTTTATCTCACCTGCTATAAAGGTTACGTTGTTCCATGCATCGCTGGAGAATAAAGCCCCTACCATAGATACGCACATAGCCACCACCAGCGCCATAGCAGGCAAGCCTTCATGGGTTATCATTCCTGGCGTCACGGTTATCTTCTTGGCCATCCATGCGTTGTCCCAGTTGTTATGCCACACAGCTTTATCCTTAAAGAAAATGAAGCCAAATATCACTAATGCAGCCATTGCCGCTATTTTAGCGAAGGTAAAAATGAATTGTATCCATTTACCGTTCTTCACCCCGAATGAATTGATGAATGTAAGCAATACGATCACGGCAATACCTAACAATTGCGCCGCTGAAATATGGAAGCCGGTTGCCTGCCCAAGTAGAATATTGTCATCACCAAGAGAAGGCACCAGATATCCGGTAAACTTAGCGAATGCCACACCTACAGCAGCTATGGTGCCCGTTTGTATTACAGCAAAAAATGACCAGCCGTATAAAAAGCCATATAGTTTACCAAAGGCCTCACGTAGGTATACATACTGTCCACCGGCTTTAGGGAACATACCGCTCAGTTCTCCATAGCTAAGTGCTGCAGCTAATGTTATAAATCCGGAAATAAGCCAAACCACTATCAGCCAGCCTGCGCTGCCTACAGTTCGGGCTATATCGGCACTAACAATGAAGATACCGGAGCCTATCATAGAGCCTATGACTAGTAGAGCTCCATCCAGTAACGTAAGGGATCGCTGAAACGACGATGAATTGTTCTCCAAAAACGATTATTTCAGGAAAAATACTACTTATTTTGTTTTTGTGGCACTAGCACTGTTAGCTCTTTCATTCATGCCCTTTATTACATCCTGTGTAATGTTAAGCGCCTGGTTTCCATAAAGCACAGTACCTCCTGCGCCGTAAGAAAGGATATAATCGTAGTGCTTATCCTTATTATAATCCACCAGGAAGCTGTCAAGTCTCGCCTTCAGGTCCTTATTGAAATCATCTTGCTCTTTCAGTAACTGTTCAGTCAGCGCCTGCTTGCGGGTTACATAGCTCTGCTGCATTTGACCTAACCTTTTCTGAGCGGCTTCATAATCTGTTTTGGTAAGCGTTCCGGCCTGAGCTTTGCTCTGCACATCAGCGGCATCCGCTTCCATCTGTTGTTCCGCACGAGCCAACTCGGCATTCATGGCATCCTGATGCTTTTTGAACTCATCTTTCTTGATTTTTATGTAGTTCGAATTTGACTCCAATGAATCTATATCTACATAAGCGATCATAGTAGAGGTACTAGCAGGCAATTTGCTTTCTGAAACAACAGTAGAGCTCTTCTTATTGCCTGAAAAATGCAGGATGAAGAGAATTATAACGCCTATAAGTGCCAATGTGCTAAATACTGAGGAAAGATTTTTCATCTATTGAAATTGTGTGAATTGGTAAATTATGATTGCTGGTTTGGCTCAAAAATAATATCTGTTACGCTATGTTGCGTCTGTTTCTTTCTTAAAGTTATGTTTAATTAAAAAGGCTATCTTTTCAGATAGCCTTAAATCTCTTATATCAGTAAGACTTTATTGAAGTTTAAATACAATAGGAAGCGTAAACCAAACTTTTACTGCATGTCCGTTTTGCTTACCAGGTTTCCATTTTGGCATACTGGCTACTACTCGTTTTGCTTCCTCATCACAACCGCCTCCTATTCCTTTTACCACACTAATGTCGCTAAGGCTACCATCTTCATTCACAACGAACTTTAACACAACGCGCCCTTCGATGTTATTTTCTCTTGCAGCATCTGGGTAACGTAAGTTCTTAGCTATATATGCGTTATAATCCACGGAAGATTCCGGCATTTGCTCTACATATGAGAATATCTGCGGTGCAGGTGGTGCAGATACAGCACCTGTACTTGGCTTATCGCCAATACCCGGATCTATTCCGTTAGGATCGCCTTCCTGTGTCTTAAGACCAACAGCCTTATTATCCAGTTCTTTTACTTCTGGTGGTTTTTCCTCCTCCTTTACCTCTTCATCCTTTTTAATCACCGGAGGAGTAAATTTTACGGTTGGCTTCACCGGTGGCGGTGGCGGTGGCGGTGGTGGCGGTGGCGGCTTCTTAGGATCGATTGGCGGTGGTTCTGCCAATTTTACCTCCTTCGTCATAGCTATTATCTTCTTTTCTTTATTGGTATTAATGTTCGCTAAAACATTGGCACCGACAAAAATAGCCACAACGCCGAACCCTATTAGGGTTGCATTGCGCATACGATTCGGATATTTTTTGCGCAACTCGTAACCACCGTACTTTTTATTACGGCCCTCAAACAAGATGTCGAGGTAGTCACTGTTTAGTATTTTATTAATATCCATTTTAAAATTGCCTTTGTTAATATAAGACGCAAAAGGATTATAATTCCATATGCGATTACTTTACGCCTGAAGCTTGCTCCGTCGCCTGTATAAAGCCCTGGTCAACCGGGGAGATGTCAACAATAGCGTAAGTTTTTACGTCATTAATGTTCATTTCATCCAGAATGTTTACCAGGTCCGCATACGTGCTGGTAGAGTCCGGTTTTATAAGAATAGTAGCTTCATCCTTAGCTGTCAGTACACCTTGCTGTTTCAAAGTATTCACAGCTTTAATTTTAGAGATGATCTCGTCTCTTATACCACCCTTTGCCTTAAAGCCTGTAACTTCCACTTTAGGTGGGTTTGTCGGGTCATCACCTATACCTTCATAATAGTATACGCGATGATTTTTGCTAAGCAGAATAGTTAATGCAGTGCTATTCTTCACCTTAGTTGAATCCTTAATCTGAGGATCTTTATAAGGCATATTTATCTGCATTGTTTTAGGTTTAGCCAAAGTTGTTGTGTACATAAAGAACGTAATCAACAGGAAACCTAAGTCCACCATTGGCGTGAGATCTATTCTCGTCGAAAGCTTTTTACCTTTTTTGACGCCGGGGCCTTTTTTATGCCCCCCGCCACTCGAGGTATCTAATTCAGCCATGGAATTAAACTTTTTATATCGTTAATAAATTATTTTGCTTTACCAGATTGCTGTTCCAATGCATATGCTGCAGTACCTGAAGGCACTGCCTTAAGATTGGTGATCAGATTAAATTTAAATATCTTCCAGCCTTCCAGTGTTTTTATAATCTTTTGCACACTTGGATAAGATGCAGCCCCGTCCGCTTTAATACAAATACGCAGCTTAGGGTTTTCTGTTCTTGCATTTTGTATCCATGCAGCAAGTTCGTTGTTCGGATCAGTTACTGACGTATCTGTTGGAATACCCGGTGCGTTTGTTACCATCTGCTTCTGTTCATTTGGGTCTGCAGCCAAAAAAGCCTTAAGCTGATTGAATGGTACGCCAATAGACGGGCCAATAGCAAAGGCATTTTTTTCATCATTTGTCAGGCCCAGCTTACGCTCATCATTGATATTTGATATCAGCGATTTACGTATCCCCTTATTATCTATTGAGAAGAACACACGTCCCTTTGGATCAACAGTAAGCAACATGATATCTACATCCGGCAAAGGTATCTCTGAGATTGATGCAGGGGTTTTAACAACCACCGGCTCCTCAGGTTTAAACTTTGTAGCCAACATGAAGAATGTCAGCAACAGGAAAGCTACGTCACACATCGCTGTCATGTCGATGTTTGTGCTTTTCCGTGGCAGTTTTACTTTAGGCATTGTTTTATCTTTTCTTCTACTGTTTAACTAATAAGATTCAATATCATTCCAATTCCACATATCCAGTTCACATTTTTACAGATATCTATCTAATTATTTATAGTTAGCAGCAAAGCTTTGAGTTAAAGTAAAACCGCTTTCATCAATACCAAAAGTGATACCATCAATAATAGTGGTGAAAAAGTTGTAGAATATGATAGCCAGGAACGAAGTGCTGATACCAAGCGCCGTATTAATAAGCGCTTCAGATATACCGCCCGCAAGTGCAGTAGCGTCAGGCGCACCTGCCTGGGCCATAGCCGCGAATGAGCGGATCATACCCATTACCGTACCAAACAAACCAAGGAGCGTTGCGCAGGAAGCGATAGTAGAAAGGAACACAAGGTTCTTTTCAAGCATAGGCAGTTCAAGTGCAGTAGCTTCTTCTATTTCTTTCTGAATGCTCAGTATTTTTTGTTCTGTATCCAATTCATTGTTATTTACCATTTCGCGGTATTTAACCAGGCCTGAACGCATAACATTACCTACAGATCCGCTTTGCTTATCGCATTCAGCAAGTGCTGCATCTACATTTTTATTGGCGAGGTGATACTGTACTTTACGAACAAATTCGCCAGAAGCAACTTTACCTTTTGCGCGGAAAATAGTAAGACCGCGTTCGATAACGAAGCACAGCAGCGTTAATAATGTTGCCATCAGAACCGGCACCACGAAACCACCCTGATACATTGTACCTAGGCCATTTTTAGCTTTTTCTCTTGTTTCCCCATCGTTAAAGTTAGAAGGACTGCCTAAAACAAATTTCCAAACGAGCCAGCCAACCACAATACATGCTATAACGACCAAAAGATTAGTAACAAAATTGTTTGAATTCTTTGGTTTACCTGCACTACCCTGAGGTGCTGAAGGTCTTGCTGCGGCTGCTTTTACTTCTGCCATAAATTCTGATTTTTTAATTTTATGTTTTCTGATTAGATATTAAAAATAATGCTATAAATTAAAATAGCGTGCTTGCAAAGATATGTTTACACATGAAAAAAACAATTTGCTCTCTAAAAAAATATCACAAATGTAATTTTTATGACAAAGCCTGAACTGATAAGGCTTTGAGCTGTATGTGATTGGGAATGGTATTCTGCGTAAACGCATTAGCTTCGAAATTATTGTTTTTAAAACGGAACTCTTCCTGATTAAAGCAATTTTAACATTTACCTTTGCGGCAAAATTAAAGACGAGATTATGAGCTTCAATCCCTGGCACGAAGTAAGTTACGGAAAAGATATTCCTGAACGTGTTAACGCAATTATAGAAATACCTAAAAATTCGCGCGCAAAATACGAGCTAGATAAGGAAACCGGTATGCTGAAACTGGACCGCGTATTATACTCCTCTGTATATTACCCAGCAAACTATGGCTTTGTTCCGCAGACCTATTGTGATGACCACGATCCGCTAGATATATTAGTATTATCGCAAATAGATATGCAACCATTATGCCTGGTGGAAGCTAAAATAATAGGTGTAATGCGTATGCTGGACCAAGGTGAGGCTGATGATAAGCTGATAGCTGTTTGTGCAAATGATATGAGTGTTGCACATGTTAACGACATTAGTGAGCTGTCTTCTCATTTTATAGATGAGCTCCGTCACTTTTTTGAAGAGTACAAGCGACTGGAAAATAAGGTGGTGAAAATAGAAGAGTTCCAGGGGGCAAGACTTGCCAAGAAAATATTGCAGCACAGCATAAATGACTATATTACGAAGTTTAAATCTTAACACTAAAAACCAATACTGACAAACCAATTTTATGGCACGTACAAAGATCAAAGACATACTGCAGCAAGAGGCTACAGACTATAAGGTAACGGTGAAAGGGTGGGTACGCTCATTCCGTAACAATCAATTTATAGCGCTGAATGATGGCTCTTGCATGAATAATCTGCAGGTGGTAATAGATCTTAATACTGACGAAACACTGCTGCGCTCCATAACACCAGGCGCATCACTGAGCGTAGAAGGAACAGTGGTTGCATCGCAAGGGAAAGGCCAGAAGGTTGAAGTAAAAGCTGAAAAGGTTGAGCTGCTAGGCGCTTGTGACCCCGAGCAATATCCGCTGCAACTGAAGAATAAACCTAGTCTGGAATATCTGCGTGAGATAGCGCATCTGCGCTTCCGTACTAATACTTTTGGGGCTGTTTTCCGCGTGCGTCACACTTTGGCGTATGCAATACATAAATTCTTCAATGACAGAGGTTTTGTTTACCTGCATACACCCATCATTACAGCATCTGACGCTGAGGGAGCCGGTGAAATGTTTCGTGTGAGCACTTTGCCTTTTGACAATCCGCCACGCACTGAAAATGGGAAAATAGACTTTAGCGAAGATTTCTTTGGCAAGGCTACCAACCTGACCGTGAGCGGACAGCTTGAGGCTGAGCTTGGCGCTATGGCGTTTAGCGAAGTGTATACATTCGGACCTACCTTCCGCGCAGAGAATTCTAACACTACGCGCCACTTGGCTGAATTTTGGATGATAGAGCCCGAAGTAGCATTCAATGAGCTGAGTGACAATATGGACCTTGCTGAAAGCTTTATACAATATATAATAGGCTACGCTTTGGAATATAATCGCGAGGACCTGGAATTTCTTGCTCAGCGACTGGCCGAAGAGGAAAAGCAAAAGCCACAACAGGAGCGCAGTGAAATGGGACTGATAGAAAAGCTGGAATTTGTATTAAACAACAAATTTGAGCGTATCACCTATACCGAAGGCATTGATATATTGTTGAACTCACCTGCATACAAGAAGAAGAAATTCCAGTATGAAGTGAAATGGGGTATAGACCTGCAAAGTGAGCATGAACGCTACCTGGTAGAGAAACACTTTAAAAAACCGGTAATTGTTACTGACTACCCGAAAGAGATCAAAGCTTTTTACATGCGTCAGAATGAAGATGGCAAAACTGTTGCTGCTATGGATATACTGGCACCTGGCATAGGTGAAATAGTAGGCGGATCTCAACGTGAGGAACGTTACGAAAAGCTGCTGCAGCGCATGGAAGAGATGAACATACCTGCTGAGGAAATGGACTGGTACCTTGATACACGCCGCTTTGGCTCCGTGCCACATGCAGGGTTTGGCTTAGGCTTTGAGCGAATAGTACAGTTTGTAACAGGCATGGGCAATATCCGCGACGTAATACCATTCCCACGTACACCAAAGAATGCCGAGTTTTAAACTGAATATAAAAGAAACAAGAAAGCTACTTATAAGGTAGCTTTCTCTATTTTACAGCACTATTCTATGAAAGACCTTATTAAATCATACCTATCCTTTACACGCAGAGAACGTATGGGATTAGTTGCTCTGCTGGTGTTGATCCTGATGCTGATAGGTGTGAAGGTCAGCATGTATCTCTGGATCAAACCGGCAATAAATAATGCACAGGAGCAGAAGCTGGTAGCTGCATGGAATGCATATAAAAGCGAATCAAAGAACAATATTTCAAAGAACTACTATAAAACGGACAGCAATAATGCTAACATGAGAACTGCTGGAGTTATACACCATCCTGATTCTCTTAAGGCTAAGCGTTATACTACTTACCAACAACCGGAGCAAACCAAGGCTACCTTATTTCCATTTGACCCGAATACACTGGACAGCGCCGGCTTTCGCAGGCTGGGCCTGCATGAAAAAACGACAGCTATACTACTGCACTGGCGCAACAAGGGTAAAGTATTCAGGCACAAAGAGGAGCTACGGAAAGTCTATACACTTACAGAAGAAGATTACCAACGCCTGGAGCCGTATATACGCATAAAGGAATAGGCGATTGCCTGTAAGACACCTGTCATAGCAATTATCTCTAATAAAAGAATGGCAAAATTGTCGTAAAATTGCGGCTGATTTCAAAACGATGGATTTTAATTATACAGATACTCAGTTGCAGATTGCTGAGATGGTACGTGAGTTTGCGAATAAGCACATTCGCCCGCAGATGATGGAATGGGATGAGAGTCAGAAATTTCCTGTGGAGGTGTTCCATAAAATGGGAGAGCTGGGCCTGATGGGCGTACTGGTGCCAACTGAATATGGCGGATCGGGGCTGAGCTATTTTGAATATGTAACAGTAATCAGTGAGATAGCTAAGGTTTGCGGTTCCATTGGTCTTTCTGTTGCTGCTCATAACTCGCTTTGCACTGGCCATATTCTGTACTTTGGCAATGAAGAGCAGAAGAAGAAGTACCTGCCTAAGCTGGCAACCGGCGAATGGATAGGCGCCTGGGGCCTGACAGAGGCTAACACCGGCAGCGATGCAGGCAATATGCGCTGCACTGCCACTAAGGATGGCGACCACTGGATACTGAACGGCACCAAGAACTGGATAACACACGGTATAAGCGGCAATGTAGCTGTAGTACTGGCCCGCACCGGCGAACCACGCAGCAAGAACAACGCTACTGCCTTTATAGTAGAGCGCGGCACACCAGGCTTTGCTGCCGGCAAGAAGGAGAACAAGCTGGGCATGCGCGCATCGGAAACTGCAGAGCTGGTATTTGATAACTGCCGCATAGCAGACACACAACGCATGGGTGAAGTAGGCGATGGTTTTCACCAGGCAATGAAAGTGCTGGACGGTGGCCGTATATCGATAGCGGCGCTGGCGCTGGGTATTGCCAAGGGTGCTTACGAAGCATCTGTAAAGTATGCTAAAGAACGCCACCAGTTCGATCAGCCAATAGCTAATTTCCAGGCGATTGCCTTTAAGCTGGCAGACATGGCCTTGAAAATAGAAGCGGCTGAACTGCTGATATACCAGGCTGCTGATAAGAAGAACCGCGGCGAGAAGATGACCAAGGAATCTGCCATGGCCAAGTACTACGCTTCTGAAATTTCTGTACAGATAGCTACTGATGCAGTGCAGATATTTGGCGGCTATGGTTATACCAAGGATTTCCCTGTGGAGAAGTTCTACCGCGACAGCAAGCTGTGTACTATAGGCGAAGGCACCAGCGAAATACAGAAGCTCGTTATATCCCGCGATGTACTGAAACAATAATACACTTACGGTTTTATATTATTGATACCCGGCTTTGTGAGGCCGGGTATTTTTTTACGGCTGATATAGGAGCTTAAAAGTGCTAATGTTCTGTTTGCTTACAACCTGAAGTATATATAGCCCAGACAGTACATTGTCAAAGCGAATCACGCGTTTATCCCCCACTCTATCTTCAGTAAATGAAGCGAGCTGACCAGCAATATTGTACAGGTGAAGTACAGCATCATTATAATCTGCCGGTAGTTCGATATTTACGACACCAGTAGTATTGGTTGGATATACCTTGATAAGGTCGTTATTTCCTGCGAGACCCGGAACATTGACACGCACTATGGTGGTATCGTGCAGCTTTACGAGCCAACAATCTGAATTGCCGTGGTAGCCAGTGACGTCACTATCATTAGATAACGTGTAGCCTGCAAGAATAAAACCCGTGTCTGCAGTTTGCTGCATGGCATAGGCGATGTCATCATCTGTGCCACCAAGATCTTTTTGCCAGGATATGGCGCCAGTATCATTTAGCTTCAGGAACCAGTAGTCGTAGCCAAATGTGCCGCCGCTATAATGATGAGTAACATCGCTATCGGCAGATGCGGTGTAGCCCGCGAGTGCATAACCACCATCCAATGTTTGCTGTACTGATGTGGCATAGTCAGTAGCTGAACCACCATAGCTCTTTTGCCATGAGATAGCGCCTGTATCGTTTAGCTTTAGCAACCACATATCACCATCACCATAGGAAATTTTTACATCACCATAATTAGAACTAGCAAAACCTGCGACAACATAACCGCCGTCTTTAGTCTGCTTTACGGACGAGGCATAATCGTAATCTTCACCACCGTAAGACTTTTGCCATTGAAGGCTACCCGCCTTGCTGAGCTTAACTACCCAATAGTCGGAATAGGTGCCTGGGGTGCCGTGATAGGAAGTGACATCGCCATCCATAGAGTTGGTGTAGCCTGTGACGATATAACCTGTATCAGCGGTTTGTTCGACAGCTGCGGCGCGATCATCATTAGTACCACCTAAGGCCTTTTGCCATTTGACAGCCCCGGTGTCATCCAACTTCACAACCCAAAAATCATAACTACCATGATTGCCTGTAACATCACCATCTATTGAAGATGTGAAGCCGGCAACAACATAGCCGCTGTCTTTTGTTTGCCTGATTGCGGCAGCATAATCATCAGCAGAACCGCCCAGAGATCTTTGCCATAGCAATGTGCCTGTGCTGTTGAGCTTTGCCACCCAAAAATCGGAGCCGCCATGATTGCCTGTAACATTGCCATCTGTGGAACTGGAAGTAGCGGCTAGTATGTAGCCCCCATCATTTGTCTGGCGGATAGACGCACCATTATCATTATCGGTGCCTCCCAATACCTTTTGCCAGGATATGGCGCCCCTGCCATTCAGCTTTACCACCCAGATGTTGGTTCCGCTGGCGCCTAGGGCACCTGAGATATCACCATCTATAGATGTGGTGGTACCTATCATTATATATCCTCCATCTGAAGTTTGCTGAATATCGTTAGCCTGATCGCCTTTGGAACCGCCAAGGGACTTTTGCCATTGTATTTTGTGAAAAGTTTGCGCAGCGGCTGAAAGACCAATTGTAAGAAAAACAAATGCTAAGTAAATACGCCTCATGATGTCTATAAGTTCTGTGTTCGATTACTATTAAAGCTAAAGAAAAAAGACGTTCGCCAGCAGAATATCCCACATGGAGTGAAAAAAGATTTTGGGACATTGATGGCAGCTATATAGCCTGAATACCTGATTTTGCTGAATTATTAAACTTTTGAAAATCTACCAAAATGTCGCAAAATGTTACATTTATTGGACATGTGGCAGTTGTAAGCTGTAAATCATAAATCTTAAGTCCGGCGGTTATTTTATTTCCGGAAATTTCCGCTTTTTTCCGGTGGCAGAAATTATAATATGATTGTCCATTGCAGGATCAGGAGTGAAATTTCCGGCGGAAAGGAAAATTACTTACCGGAAAAAGGGTTTACAGTATGTCAAAGAGCAGGGCAAATTAGTGATACACTAGTTAGCCGATGTATGCAAGATAGTATTAACAAGAAGCGGATTCCAAGAAAACATATCCACATTATTTGAAACACACTTCGGCGGAAAACCAATTATTGCAACATCCTTAAAATATTCAAAGCGACCTGGTCAACTGATTCGGCTGAGTTGGAAAGAACGACGACTGCTATTTGTTTGTCGGGCTGGAAGGCAAGGTAGCTGCTGCTGCCATAGGTGCCGCCGTTGTGCCAGTAGATGCGCTGGTTGTCGGTAGTTATGATGTGCCAGCCCAGCGCAACCTTAGGTGTCTTATCATACGTAAGCTTGTGCGTAAGCGACATAGCTTTCGACAATTTGTTTTTTCCGTCTTTCAGGTTGGCTTCCGCATACTTCAGAAGGTCGCTCGCTGTGGAATGCAAAGCACCTGCAGGAGCAAAAGCTTCAAAATCCCATGTATCGGTAGCATTGCCGGATTCATTATATACATGCACAAACTCTTTTTGCTGTGCAGCAGATAGATGCTGTACCGTATTTGTCATGCCAAGCGGCCTGCAAATAATTTCTTCCACCATTGCCTCATAGCTTTTGTGGCTAATGCGCCCAAGGATATTGCCCAGTAATGCAGCGCCGAGATTTGAATATTCATACTGTTCACCCGGCTTTGATTGCAGCGTGCAGTTCTTTATAGCGCTATATAGCATCTGCTGTGTATAATGCTTATATGGGTTCAGGGAATCTGCCGGGTCCTGCAAAAAGTTATCGGGCATACGTGGTAAGCCAGATGAATGATTAGCCAGCATCTGAATGGTGATTCCTTTTAACTGAGTATTAGCAGACACGGAATCGGGTAAGTATTTTGTGATGGGATCAGACAACGTGATTTTCTTTTCCTCCACATACCATGCTAGTAAAGTGGCTGTAAATGTTTTGGTAATAGAGCCAATTTCAAATATTGTATGCTCCGTAGGTAATTGCTTATTGCCCTTTTCCGTTTCTCCATATCCGTAGAAATACAATTTGCCGTCCTTCAGCATACCAATGGCCAGACCAACCGTGTTGACCTTATTGATATACTTACGGGCAATGGTATCTATCTTTTTATCAAGATCAGTTTGCAAAGTATTGGATGAGGCGACTGTATAAGCTTTATCAGCTACCGGAGCTTTGTAAGGACGGAATGCAAGCGCATCAATTTTACCGTCTTTATCAAGCCCTATAATCATTTCAAGTGTAGCGTTGGTATAAACAACCTTATAGGAGCTGATACCATCTTTATAATTAAGCAATTCTGCCTCCTGTA
>JBQCEX010000243.1:0-2293 GCA_051959855.1 Flavipsychrobacter sp.
GAAATACCCACGCCATGCATAAAATTGCAATTAAAGAATGAAGACAATATTTATATATTAATTTCAATATAATTTATACACCTAATTTGGTGCTTAAAGATAATATAAAATTTCTTCCAATGTTATATATAGGTGTAGGAAATAATGTGGGATCTTTTAGCCTGGACAAATGATCGACATATTCCTTGTTAAGCAGGTTCTTTACGGTAAAGGTCCAATTGAAGTCATGCTTGCCAATATGTGTGGTAATGCCGCTATATAGATTTACCAGGCCATAGTCTCCAGTGGGCGCCTCAAATTGCGCCGGATGGTCCTGTGCAAAAACATATTCAAATTCTGGTTCTATATACAGATGCCTGTAGTTTGCCGCAATGTCTTTAGTAAATAATACAGATATTTTGTTTGTATACGCTGGTATATAGGGTAGATAACCACCCATATCCAATACACCCTTTATGGCAGAGAAGCTTTCCTTAAATTCATACCAGCGTAGTGATTCCGGTTTATAATTGGCTATTAACTCTGTACCATATATTTTGGCATCTTGTTGCTTAAAGTTGTAAATAGGGAAGCCAAAATAGTTGCGGTTGCTTGAAGCTAAATAGATATAATTAAAGAAACGATCATAATAGCCTGATGCAGAAATAAACCACTCTTTATTACTTACTTCTACTGTCAGATCGCCATTTATATTTTGCTCCATTTTCAGATTAGGATTACCGATCTCATAACGGTAATATCCCTCATGTAATCCGTCAGATGATAATTCGGCAAGGTTAGGTGCCCTGTCACCACTGGCTATGTTTGCCTTTATATTCAGCCATTGGTTAGGGTTGTAGCTAAACCCAAGCATGCCATTGGCAGAAGCTCTGCCTATGTCGAAAGGATGCACGTCTTTTGAAATGGTATTTAACGGTGGTGTAAGAAACGTTTTAATGTTTTTATAATTATACCCCAGTCCGGCCTCAATGTTAACCTTATTAAGATAGAATCGTAAAAAGCCCGATCCGTTTCCTTCCAGCATATTAGCATCTGGTATCAATATACGTTTGCCAAGATTGGTATTGTTTTCAAATGTGAATTGCTGGTTGAATACCAATAATGTCCTTTTGTTCAGGTACTTTTCCCAGCGCGCGTTTTCCAGTGCCGAAAGCAAATGCATATTCAGGCTTATTTCGCCGCCACCCTCATCTTCTGCACGGTGGTTGCTTTGCACACCTACATTCACTTTTAAAACTGATGACTTTAGCTGAAAGGTATTTTGCGAGCTCAAGATGTTTAGCATCACATTATGGTGAGGTCCCTGCATGCTTCTTGACCAGCGGGCATCAGACTGCATAAACAAGTTAAGGTCAGGCACAATAAAGCCAAACTGATTGTAAGAAAAATCATAAGTATTGTTCATCGTCCAGCTGCCGCGCGTGAAGCCAAATCCCGCTTTCGCATAATATCCTTTATTGCGGGAATCCAGTACACGGTTCCCATTGCCATCACTATAGTCAGCATGGCTTTCAATGCCGCCTCTTATACGCCACCATGTTTTATTGGCTTTATAATTCGAATAACCAACATCTGTTAATGTCCCCAGCGTGTTCGAATAAAGTCTGGTGCTAAAGTCCAGCGTTTTGCCGGGCTCTGTAGGTGTTTCCTCTACCACATTCACTACACCGCCTATGGCATCTGTACCGTAAAGTATGGAGGCCGGGCCATTGATCACTTCCACACGATCAATGCCTATCTGAGATAACCCTAACCCATGCTCATCCTGGAATTGCTGATTATCAAATCGCAGCCCTGATAACAATACAAGTATCCGGTTGCCATACAGACCTCTTATCACAGGTTTACTGATAGCATTGCCTGTGGTTAGTTCGCTGATGCCTGGTATCTCAGCCAGCGCATCCGATAAATTGAGAGGTGATTTTACTTCAAGTTGCTTCAGTGGATAAGACTCAATGTGCAGTGACGTAGCCTTAGGTCCCGAATTTTGTATGCCGGTAACAATAACATCTTGTAGTGTATGCACACTATCGCTGTGTTGTGCATAGATAGGTTGTATGGCGAAAGCAAAAGCCATAACAAATAGTATAGATTGCTTCATATAGGGGATCAAACCCCAATATTAATCAATTATTGCTGCACTTCAGCAAATGAAACCCTGCTTGCCAGCCAGCTCTCGCTCAGTGGCACCAGCCATTTGCTCATCAGGTCGCCTTTATTAG
Organism: Flavipsychrobacter sp.; assembly: GCA_051959855.1. Taxonomy (GTDB): domain Bacteria; phylum Bacteroidota; class Bacteroidia; order Chitinophagales; family Chitinophagaceae; genus SZAS-30. Next base: position 2,223 of record JBQCEX010000243.1, read on the forward strand.
TTACTATATTATTGAAGAGGTAAGTATCCTTTGTAATAAAGCCTTTATCTATGGCATACTGCACCTGGTTA
>JBQCEX010000244.1:0-3064 GCA_051959855.1 Flavipsychrobacter sp.
CGCTCTGCCGTATCAAACTGAAAAGAACTTACTCCCAGGTCAGCCAGCACACCATCTACCTCCCTCACCCCATGCAACCTTAAAAAGCGGCGCATGTGCCTGAAATTTTCCGTTACCGGAATCAACCTGCTGTCGTCCGGCTTATTTCGCCAGGCATCAGCATCCTGATCGAAGGCGAACAAGCGGCCATTTGGCCCTAATTTTTCGAGAATAGCCTTACTATGTCCTCCGCCACCGAAAGTGGCATCTACATAAACGCCATCCTCTTTTATGGCCAAACCGTCAACAGATTCGTTTAAAAGAACTGAAGTGTGGTAAAAAGTGGGAGCACCCATTTTACATGTTTTCAAACGGGTTAATAAAATCACCACCTGCTACCTCAGCAGCCAGGTCGCTAAAGCTTGCTGCATGCTGATTTATATAGTTGTAGTATGTATCTTTATCCCATAACTCCACTTTACTGCCCTGCGCAGAGAATACCATGTCTTTTTTGATACCGGCAAACTCCTGTAATGGTTTTGGCAGCAATATGCGGCCAGCGCTATCCACATCTACCATATTGGCACCATTGAGGAACAAACGCTTGAATTCGCGCACCTTGGGATTGAAATCATTCAAACGATTCATCTTTTCCGCCAAAATATTCCAGCTTTCCAGCGGGTACAGCGTAAGACAATGTTCGAAACCCCTGTTAACAACGAAGCGCTCAGCGCCCTCAGGCAACTGCTTGCGAAAACCCGAAGGCAGCAGGAAACGCCCTTTGGCGTCTATTGCTACTTCATATTCTCCCAGGAGGCTTGTCATTATTGAGTTTTTACAATTTCTACCACAAAGTAACACATTTACCCACAATTTAACACCAAATCAGAAATACATATTTTTCCACAGATATATGTGCCCCTGAACGCCTTACCAGCACTACATTTGGAGCTATTTCGACATTATCTTTAAACAAGGCGATGTGAATAACCATTTCGAAAATGTGGATAACTATGTCAAATTGTTGAAAGACAAGGCAATAGGACTTTAACAGAGTTTTATTACATACTTTAGGGATTAAGGTTTGAATTCCTTATTTTTGCTGCCCACTTATGCGTCTTCGTACCAGACATTTACTTATTATTTGCGTTTGTGCCCTGCTTGCCAGTTGCGATGGTTACCAGAAAGTGCTGAAAAGCAGTGATGTGAACTACAAGCTCACAAAAGCAAACGAGTACTATAATGAAAAAAAATGGCAGCGAGCAAATGAGCTTTATGAAAGCCTTTTGCCCATCATGAAGAATACAAAGAACTACGAGCCTTTGTATTACCGCTTCGCGTATACCAACTACTACATGAAGGATTACTTGTCTGCATCTTATCACTTTAAGAACTTTGTGGACTTCTTCCCGAATAGCAGAGATGCCGATGAATGCGAATTCATGCATGCTGTGTCACTTTATAAGTACTCTCCAAAATATTCACTGGACCAGACCAATACGATAAAGGCATACGAAGCCATGCAATCGTACGTGAATACGCACCCTAACTCTAAACGCATACCTGATGCGAATAACTACATGGAGGAGTGCCGCAAAAAGCTGGAAATGAAAGAAAGCGATGCTGCACAGCTATATTATAATATAGCCCAGTATAAGGCAGCAAGCGTGTCTTACAAGTCAGTAATGCACAACTACCCTGAATCTTTAAGCTCTGATTACTATCAATACATGATCGTAAAGTCGCTGTACAAGTACGCGAAAGCGAGCATAAAGGACAAGCAGGAAGAGCGTTATGAGAACACTATCAGTGCCTATCATGAGTTGGTAGACACTTATCCGAAGTCGAAATATCTGCATGATGCAGAAAAATTTTATACATTAGCCGATAATTCAGTAAAACAATTACGAAATGAGCACAAGTAAAAGAAGCCTGGCATCTGTTAATCCACTGGTGGAAACGCGTGATGTTATTGCCATAAAAAACAGAACAGGTAATTTGTACGAGTCGATCACTGTGATGTCAAGACGTGCAAGCCAGATAGCTGTAACCATGAAAGAAGAACTGCACCGTAAGCTGGATGAGTTCACCGTACATGGCGACAACCTGGAAGAAATACATGAAAACAAGGAACAGATAGAAATATCACGCATTTACGAACGCATGGCTAATCCTGCCCTGCAGTCAGTAACGGAGTTCCTGGACGACAAGATCTACTACCGCAAAAAGCAATAAGCTTTTTAACATTATAACGAAGCTATCCCTGAACAACAGGGATAGCTTTTTTGTTGCCATTCGGCAAAACATGGTAACTTTACATATAGCACTATGGGCAAAACGTACAAACATCTTTTTTTTGACCTGGACCATACTCTGTGTGATTTTGAAAAGAACTCGGAGCTGACTATGCGAAAGCTCTATGCCGAGTATGAGCTGGATAAGATAGGTATTGAAGACTTCGACACCTTCTACCAACAATACTCTTATCATAACGACCGGCTTTGGGAGCGATTCAGGAAAGGATTTATAAAAAGGGACGAACTGCGCTGGATGCGTATGTGGCTGACATTGCTTGATTTCAAGATAGGCAACTCGGTACTGGCACATGAGCTGAGCACCGCCTACCTGGAAATACTACCCACACAAGGGTTACTGATACCACATGCCAAAGAGCTGCTGGACCATTGTAAAGAGAAGTATGTGATGCACATGATCACCAATGGGTTTGAAAAAACACAATGGCTAAAGTTGCAATACTCTGGCATCTCAGGATACTTTACTGAAATCATTACCTCGGAAAAAAGCAATTGCTTGAAGCCTAATAAGGAAATTTTTGACTATGCGCTACAGGCAACAGGAGCAGACCTGAACAACAGCATAATGATAGGTGACGCACTGGAAATAGATGTAATGGGCGCATTGAATGCAGGCTGGGACCAGGTATATTTTAACCCCGCAAAAGCGGTGCATGAGCGGAAGCCAACCTACGAGGTGCACCATCTAAAAGAACTAATGGAAATATTTTAAATAAAAAGCTCCGTCATAAAGACCGAGCTTTTTTATGTCTGCCAATTGCTATTTAATT
>JBQCEX010000245.1:0-3533 GCA_051959855.1 Flavipsychrobacter sp.
GCACCTACGGTACTTCAGGCAGCTTCACTCAGTTGCTAGAGGGCACACATATCTTCCATGTCAAGGATGCTAACGGATGTATTCACGATACCACCATTAAGCTGGTTGGCTATCCGCACATTGTCATTCAGAATGACCTCATCAAAAACCCAAGCTGCTACAAATTCAAGAATGGCAGCATTGACCTTACTGTAACGGGTGGCGTTATCCCATTAGCTTATCGCATCACTGGTACTCTGCCGCCTTCTTATCAATATGACACTTCTGCGCCTGCCACTTCCAGTATATGGACAGACCTCATAGACGGCCAGTACACAGTCATCATTACAGATAGCAAAGGCTGCTTTAAAGATACCACCATACACTTAGTACAGCCTGCCGAAATGTTGCTCACTACCACTATTGGTCCTAACGACTGCGAAGGCCAGGACAATAGCGGCCTTGTTACTATCAATGCCTCAGGCGGCACGCCGCCATACGCTTATTTATGGTCCACTAACCCGCCTGAAACAACTGCCAGCGTATCAGGCTTGCCTAATGCTCTTTATACGGTATGGGTGCATGATGAAAATGATTGTAAAGACTCCATTGCTGCGCTCGTAGCTTACGACGATTGCTGTAAGCCATTTGTACCAAGTGCATTCTCACCTAATGGCGATGGACTTAACGATCTTTTCCGTGTGCGTTTCAAAGGCGATATGACCTTGCTGCGCCTTTCGGTGTACGATCGCTTTGGAACTGAGGTATTCCATACCAATAATATTGAGCAGGGCTGGGATGGCAAATGGAATGGAACGCCACAGGAAATCGGCACTTACTTCTATTACATAAAAGCTATATGTGGCAATAAGGGCGACCATGTCATCCAGCTAAAAGGGGACGTTACACTTATCAGATAATTATTATTTAATCTTTTTTCGCATAAGCGCTAAAGAAATATGCACGAAGAGGAGCATTTTATATTAAAAACTTTATTTTTGCCTCCCTTCAAAGTACAATATGGAATACAGAGAAATCGTCGCAGTGACCGGGTTAGGCGGTCTTTATCAGCTCCTCTCTACCAAAAGTGATGGCGCTATCGTTCGCAGTCTTGCCGATATGAGCACTAAGTTCATCTCTGCGCGCTTGCACAATGTTACTCCGCTCGAAAGTATCGAGGTGTACACTACCGGTGCTAACGTTCGTCTGCACGAGGTGCTGGCCTTAATGCAGGAAAAGGAAGCTGCCACTCCGTTGGCTGATGCTAAATCTGACAACAATGCCATTAAGAACTACTTCGTTAGCGTATTTCCTGAAATAGATATCGACCGCGTGTATGTGAGCGATATGAAGAAAATACTGAAATGGTACCAGCTGCTGAAGAATAGCAACCTGCTGAACTTCGAGAGAATTAACCAGGAAGAAGAAGCACAGGAACAGACTGCACAGACTGCTGAAGAACTGGTAGCAGAACCTGCTGAGGAAAAGCCGGCAAAGAAAGCTACTAAGGCCAAAGCTGCAGCAGAAACTGCTGACGTAGCTACCGATGAGGCAAAGCCTGCCAAGAAGGCCCGCGCTAAAAAGGCAGTAGCCGAAGGCGCTGAAGAAGGCGAGGAAAAGCCTAAGAAAGTAGCCCGCAAAAAGAAAACAGAAGAAGAATAGTACTTCACACACAATTCATTATACAAGGGCTGGTTTTTAACCGGCCCTTTTTATTTCATAAGCCATTACAGCAACTTATCTTTACGCATATCCGTTACGCACAATGAAGAGATCATATCATCGCAGCATACTCATCCATATCATTGCATTCCTCCTGTTCACAGTTCAGGCTATGGGCCAGGCGCCTAAGCGCGAGTTTCGTGCGGCGTGGATAGCTACGGTGGCCAATATAGACTGGCCTTCCAAGCCAGGCCTGCCCGCGCAAGACCAGCAGCAGGAGTTCATTGCCCGGCTGGACCAACTGAAAGCCCTGGGCTGCAATGTGGCCATTGTGCAGATACGCCCGGTGGCTGATGCGCTCTACCCTTCATCTATCGAGCCCTGGTGTCACTACCTTACCGGCCGTCAGGGCACGCCTCCTTTTCCTTATTACGATCCGCTGAAGTTCATGATAGAGGAGACGCATAAGCGCAATATGGAGTTCCATGCATGGTTCAATCCTTTCCGTGCCCTTATGGATAGTCATAAGAACCTCAATCCCCGCTCGCATGTCACCTTTCAGCACCCTGACTGGATCATCAGCTATGGGGGCAAGTCGTATATAGATCCCGGCAACCCTGAGGCCCGCGCCTATGTCATCAGGGTGATGATGGACGTGGTGAAGCGCTATGATATAGACGCTGTGCACCTGGACGATTACTTCTACCCCTACCGCATAGCAGGCAAGGAGTTTGGCGACTACAGCAGCTATGCCCGTTACGCCCAGGGCATGAACAAGGACGACTGGCGTCGCAACAATGTCAGCCTGTTCATTTCCCAGCTCAATGCCGAGATCAAGGCTGAAAAACCTTATGTGCAGCTGGGCATCAGTCCCTTTGGTGTGTGGCGCAATAGCAATCACGATCCTGAGGGCTCCCCTACCCATGCCGGCCAAACGGACTATGACGACCTCTATGCCGATGTGCTGCTCTGGATGCGCAAAGGCTGGATAGACTACCTGCTGCCGCAGCTCTATTGGGAGCATTACCATCATGCTGCCGCCTTCAACGTACTGCTGCCCTGGTGGGCTGAGCATACTTATGGCCGCCATGTGTACTATGGCCTCGGTGTCTATCGCATGCTCAATGTACATAGCGGGCCCTGGGCAAGTACCAATGAGATCATGAGCCAGATACGCGACATTCGCCATTACCCCAGCAGTGGCTACGCCTTCTACAGCGCCTCCTGCTTCGATAAGCTGCGTGTACCCCTGGCAGATAGCATTCGCTACCATGCCAATGCTACCCTTGCCATGCCACCCACCATGCGCTGGCTTGATAGTATTTCGCCTGTAGCGCCTGTGCTCAAGGCCATCCCATCTTCGCAGGGTACCCTGCTGCAATGGAAGCATAGCAACCCGTCTAAAGAGCTGATACACTATGCCGTTTATCGCTTTGTGAATGGTGAGCCCATTAACCTGGAGCGTGCCGACCGCATCATAGCTATACTGGGCAAGGAAGAGTTCCTGGATGTGAACGCTAATCGCTACAACAAGAGCACTTACGTAGTGACTGCGCTGGACAGGCTGTGGAATGAATCACGCCCGAGCAATGCAGCAAGTACCAGTGCTCATGAGTAGCTTTCAGTATCAGTGCTAACCTGCTTATCTCAGCAGCAGCTTTTGTGTCAGTGTGCTGCCATCTGCGTAGCGCAGGCTTACAAAGTACATACCTCTTGCATAGTCGCTCACCTGCAGATTGATGATAGCGTTACCTGCGGCTATCTGCTGGGCAAATACAGTTCTGCCTGTCATGTCTCTTATTGCAAAGCCGGCAGTACCTGATATGTTGTTGATATTGATATTCACGTTACTGGTAGCCGGATTAGGATATACACTCATCGTTGTGTTATCC
>JBQCEX010000246.1:0-11484 GCA_051959855.1 Flavipsychrobacter sp.
GGATGCAAACAGGTTACTATGACTATGTGCGAAAGATAAAGAGATATGTTAAAGAGCAGAGTCTTGCTTAATTATTCGTAGAGAGTGTAGAAAAAGGGATGCTGGCTGCCAGCATCCCTTTTTACTGTATATAAGTCCTTAATGAATCAATTGGCGTATCGCCCGAGAAAACTTTGATCAATCGTCTTTTCCTATTGTATATGTTTATTTGAGGCAGAGAGTTGTATAGGAAGGTCTTATCTATTGTGCCATTGCTATCCAGGCCTATCAATATTGTATTCATATAGTTGCCGGTATGACTATTATGTTCAAAACTGCTAAGCTCAGATTTCATATTGGCAGCTGTTACCATCAGCAGCTTGCTTTTAATGAAGAGTTTAATATTTTGTTCTAAGAGCTCGGTTTCATATTGACAATGTTCGCATACAGGATTGAACAGCATTACCAGCAAGTTTGCATGATTGTTGACATCTTTATTTGTAATGGTCTTCTCATCAAGTGTTACAACCTTCAGTGGCGGTAGCTTGCTACCTATTGTTTTATAATTCTTCTTGCTGACATTTTTTTGCGCAAAGCAACTAAACGAAGCCAACAGGCAAATGGTAATAATACTGGTTACTCGCTGCATAGCGTGATGAAAAAGGCGCCGGATAGGCGCCCTGTTATTATTGAATATATCTTTTTAATGAATCGATTGGCTTGTTGCCTGTAAATATCTTTATCAGCTTTCTGTCTGAGTTATAGATATTGATCTGTGGCAGAGATTCATACAGGAAGGTATTATCTATAGTGTGGTTGCTATCCAGGCCAACGGTAATGGTATTAGGATATTGGTCAGTATGATAAGTAGTAATGAAGTTCTGCAGATATGGTCCCATAGACGGCGCAGCGATCATCAGCAATTTTGACTTTTTAAAGAGAAAAATATTTTTCTCCAAAAGCTCAGTCTGATCCTGGCAATGCTCGCAGGTAGGATTGAAGAGCATTACAACCAGGTTGGCATGATAATCTACGTCCTTGTTAGTTATAACTTTACCATTCATAGTTACAACTCTTAGTGGCGGCAATGGTTTACCAATAGATTTGTAGTTAACTTTTTTGTGTACATCCTGGGCAAAAACAGTAGCAGTGCTCAAAAGGCAAGCTATGATTAGTAAATTGCGTAACATAAGTGCTAAAATAAGGAAATAGAAGGAGAAATATGCCAAATACATCATCGCATATACCGTTGGCAGAGCGAATGCGCCCAAGGACATTAGATCAGTTCATAGGGCAGGAGCACCTGGTGGGGCAGGGCAAAGTGCTGGAACAAATGATACACAACCGTAAAGCACAATCTATCATATTTTGGGGACCACCGGGAGTAGGGAAGACTACTCTTGCGCAGATAATAGCACACTCGCTGGATATGCCCTTTTTTACGTTGAGTGCTATTGAAAGCGGTGTAAAAGAAGTACGTAATGTGATAGAGAAAGCTCGTATGGCCGGGCATGCACTATTGTTCATTGATGAAATACACCGTTTCAATAAAGCACAGCAGGATAGTCTGCTGGGGGCAGTAGAGAAGGGGATAATAACCTTGATTGGTGCCACTACTGAAAACCCATCGTTTGAAGTAATTGGGGCCTTACTAAGCCGCTGCCAGGTATATGTGTTGAAGCCATTGACAGAAGAGCACCTAAAAGCATTGGTAGAACAAGCGTTGGAAAATGACGAATGGCTACAACAGAAAAGCATACGGGTAGCAGAGTGGGAAGCACTCATACAATTCAGTGGTGGTGATGCACGTAAATTATTAAATCTGCTGGAGCTTGTAGCAGCTTCACTGCCGGAAGGCGTGCATGATATAAGCAATGAAATAGTGCTGGATATAGTGCAAAACAGGATGGCGCTTTACGATAAAGGCGGCGAGCAGCACTATGATATTATATCGGCCTTTATAAAGTCTATACGTGGCAGTGACCCAAATGCAGCGGTATATTGGCTGGCACGTATGATAGAGGGTGGAGAAGACCCAAAATTCATAGCGCGCCGGTTGGTGATATTGGCAAGTGAAGATATAGGTAATGCCAATCCTAATGCATTGTTGTTAGCTACAACTGCTTTCCAGGCTGTAGAGCTGATAGGTTACCCCGAATGCAGGATCATTCTCTCGCAGGCAGTCACTTACCTGGCTTCTTCAGCTAAAAGTAATGCAGCCTATATGGCCATCAATAATGCTCAAAACCTGGTACAGAAAACAGGCGATCTACCGGTGCCACTGCATATTAGGAATGCGCCTACAGGCCTGATGAAGAAAATGGATTACGGGAAGGGGTATAAGTATGCGCATGATTATCCTGGCAATTTTGTAGATCAGGAATTTCTGCCAGAAAAAATAGCGGGAACTAAACTGTATGACCCGGGCAATAATGCTGCAGAGGTGAGATTAAGAGAATACTTAAGACATTGCTGGAGAGAGAAGTACGGATATTAACAGCTTTTTAATCGTTGATTATCAGAATTATGCATAAATTGTAAATCATCAATAAAAGGAGTAATTTAAAATGAGGTATTTGAATGATATCACAGACCCTACCTATGCGCAGCCAGAAAGATTGTCGAAGTTGGATAAGTATTTCATCAAGTTTTTAAAAGACGAACGCGATTTACCTTTTATATATTTAACGCTCAGTATTTCTTTTACTCTTATTCCACTTGCTGTATTATTATATCTGCCATTTATTAGCAGCTGGCTATGGTGGATTTGTGCCGTTACATATCTTTTTCTGAACAATTTCAGGTTTAAGGGCCCTTTTGGTCTGATGCTGCATTGCACCAGCCACAGAGTGTTCTTCAAGCGTGAATATGGTTTGATGAATCATTACCTGCCATGGGTGCTTGGCCCATTGTTTGGACAAACACCGGAGACCTATTACAGTCACCACATAGGCATGCACCATCCTGAAAATAATATGCCGGATGATGATAGTTGTACCATGTTTTACCAGCGCGATTCTTTAAGAGGCTTTGGTATGTACCTGGGTAGCTTCTTTTTTATTGGCATCTTTAACCTGGCTAATTATTTCATCAAGAAAAAAAGAAGAAGGTTGCTATACCGCTCTGTTCGCGGGGAGCTTTTATTTATACTCGCCTGTGTGGGGCTGTGCTTTATAAACTGGCCGGCAACGCTGGTTGTGTTCATACTGCCTTTCGTTACCTCCCGTGTTATCATGATGATGGGCAATTGGGCACAGCATGCTTTTATAGCTGCAGAAGATCCTGATAATGCCTATAAGAACAGTATTACATGCATTAATACTAAGTACAATCACAAATGCTGGAATGACGGCTATCACATAAGCCATCATATTAAGCCAAGCATGCACTGGACAGAACATCCGATCTATTTTAAAAAGACTATAGATAAGTATGTGGCAAATGATGCAATAGTTTTTGATGGCATCCACTTCCTGCATGTATTCGTATTTCTTGTAAGAAAGCGCTACGATCTGCTGGCTAAGTATTTCGTGAATATCGGTGACCGCTTTAAGTCAGATGAGGAAATAGCAGAATTCCTAAAGACGCGTACACAAAAGATACCAAAGTTGGCTTATATGCCCGTTCAGGCATAGTTTTGCACCCATGAGATCGATCTTATTTCTGGGATTTATTTTTACCGCCGTAAGCTGCAATAATGCAACTAGTAAAGATGCTACTATAACTGACAGAACTGTAGCCACTGGTCCGGCATATATCAGCTACAGCCTGGTTAAAGAATATCCACACGATACAAGTGCTTACACAGAGGGCCTGCAATATGTAGATGGCTACCTGTATGAAAGTACAGGAGAGTATGGACAATCTGATTTAAGAAAAACAAGACTGGAAGATGGTAAAGTGCTAGAGAAAAAAAAGCTTGACAATAAATATTTTGGCGAAGGACTTGCAGTGCTGAACGGCAAGATATATCAACTTACTTACCAGGAAAAGACAGGTTTTGTCTATGATGAAAAGACCATGAAGCCTGAACGCACCTTTTCATTCAATACTGCCGAGGGCTGGGGTATGACCACCGACGGCCACAACCTGATATATGACGATGGCAGTAACGTATTACATTATTTGAATCCGACTACGCTACAGGAAACAAAGCATATAAACGTTACAGAAAATGGTAATGCCGTAGATGACATTAATGAGCTGGAGTACATAAAGGGTTATGTATATGCCAACCAATGGCAGACTGATATTATCTACAAGATAGATACCGCAACAGGAAATGTAGTGGGCAAGATTGACCTGAGTGATCTGCGTTCAAGAACAGGTATACCACCAATATCCAATGCGAAGGGAGCCCCTGAAGTATTAAATGGCATAGCTTATGACGCTGCAAATAACCGCATCTTTATTACGGGTAAATACTGGCCAAAGATATTTGAAGTAAAGTTTGATAATTGATGTTATCTTAACAGGACTTTTACCTTCAGACTAAACCTTTTTCCTTATTTAGCCGTCTTAAGGATAAGAAAACCAAACCTGCCATGAAAAACAGAATTATTTCAGCCTTATACTTCTTTGCGTCGTATATGCTGAGCCTCGTGTTATATACTGCGTTCCGTCCGCAGGATCCAATAGAATATACGGTGTTTATTTGCCTCGGTGTAAGTGTATTGTTTACCTGGGCAGCGAGCTATGTGCGACTGAAGATCGAGTAACTAACGTTTTCGATCGGTTAAATTGAAGTCTATTGGCTGAGTCATAAAAACCCTGACTGCTTTTCCATTTTGATGGCCGGGAATCCAGTTTGGCATTGATCTAACAACTCTTACTGCTTCGGAGTCTAAAGACGCATCAACTGATTTGAAGACATGCAGATCTGCAATTTTTCCAGTGGAATCAATTACGTATTTTAATATAACTCTCCCTTCAATGTTATTCTTTTCTGCATAGGGAGGATATACTATATTTTGAGCTATATAGCTGTTTATATCAACTGTGGGAGTAGGCATTTGTTCCACATAGCTAAAGACCAAAGGATGTTGAGTAGTGCTACTTTGGGCCATTGAATTAAAAGAAAGTGCAAGGCAGATAATGGGTAATATAAATTTCATAAGTGTTAATTTAGGGCTGCAAATAAAAGAAACATTACCGGGATAACAAAAAGACTAATGCCAAGTAATGCACCAGTTGATATTTGAAGAAACCCAGTATTCCTCGTCTAATTTCATTCTCGGCGCGCTTGTAATAGCAGGGTTTATGGCTGCTATAATCTTTCTGCGGCGCTTGAAATATAGTGGTTTTAGATGGGCATTAATCTTAACAGTGCTTATCGGCATCTTTATCTTGTCTATTGTCAGCACGCTACGCCTTAAAACGCGGTATTACACGGACGGTATGGCATTTCAGTTTGTATCCATATTCAGCGCTCCGTTCGAGCAGGTAAGTCTGGATACCGTGGTAAAGGTTGCCGTAATAACCTACAATCCTGATGACTATGGAGGTTGGGGACTAAAGGGGAATGGTAATACAAAAGTGTACAGTACGGATGGCAACAAGGGTATTATGTTCACCTTTAAAAATGGCAGACACCTTCTTTTAGGTACTATGATGCCCGATAGCTTGCGGGCACATCTTAAGGCACATTATCCTTTTTGAGGATGATCTAAAAACATTTGGGTGAAATAAACAACGCCCTTTTCATTAGTTGCAATGCCTAGTCCCATAATAGTATAGTTACCCTCAATATTTCGTCTGTGGCCGGGGCTTCTTAGCCATAAATTCACTACGGCCTTGGCTGATTTTACTCCTTCCGCTATGTTTTCTGCGGCCGGACTTTGCGGGGGTATTAGTTTCCATGCCTCAGATACGCGTTCCTCGAAGCCGTCATGGCTGAAGGGTACTGCACCATGGGCCATATTAATGCTGTGGCCCCTGGCAATATCGCATAGGGTAGTGTTTAGTTGAAGTGGAGGCAGCCCAACGCCCTGGCGATGCTGGTTGACATAATAAAGTACAGCCTTTGCCATTGTGGAGGTATCTATAGTTAATTCCTCATTATTAGCCACCGATGGCTCCTGCGCTTTTGAGGAATCATTAAATGCTAAAAACAGCAGAAAAGCTATTAGAGAGGCTTTCCTTATCACACTTCTTATCACTTTTTAGTCTTCTTATTGATGGAAAAACCGAAATTAAGTAATTGAATGTTATAGAAATGTGATAAAATGGCTAATAAGTCTGCCATATAAATGCCCGTCCAATCTTGCCATATTTTGCAGCTAAATGCAGCGATCTATTGTTTTTTCGGCATCCTGGCTCCCCAAAATACTGCCTTTTTAGCCACATTTTGTACCTTTGCCGCCCGCAAACTCAATGCCAGCAGGAAATAATTAAAAGTTTCTTTTAAAATATTTTGCTTGTTTAAAACATTGTCATTACCTTTGCAGTCCCAAATTTTACGGGATAGAAGATATTTATAAGTATGTCACAGCGTATCAGAATAAAGCTAAAATCTTACGACCATAACCTGGTGGATAAATCAGCAGAGAAAATCGTTAAGACTGTGCGCAACACGGGAGCAGTGGTTACAGGCCCTATTCCTTTGCCTACAGAGAAGAAGATCTTTACAGTATTGCGCTCACCGCACGTTAACAAGAAATCGCGTGAGCAATTCCAACTGTGCACTCACAAGCGCCTGCTGGATATATATACATCTTCTTCGCGTACAGTTGACGCTCTTTCTAAGCTTGATTTGCCAAGCGGTGTGGAAGTAGAGATAAAAGCGTAACAACAGCTCAGACCTCATGGTAAGAGTAAGTTGAAAAGGTTCTTTAAAAAATTGATAAAAAACGGTTAATCCCGGCCCTCCCCAAAGGCTACCGGGCGCTTAGCTAAAATATAATAAAATGAAAGGTATTATTGGTAAAAAAATCGGCATGACCAGTATTTTTGAGCCGAATGGTAAGCAGACTGCTTGTACCATCATCGAAGCTGGTCCTTGTGTGGTTACTCAAAAGAAAACCGTAGATACCGACGGTTATGAAGCAATGCAGATTGCTTTCGGCGAGGCCAAAGAGAAAAACACTCCAAAGGCGCTCCTCAATCACTTCGCAAAGGCAAGTACAACGCCAAAGCACATTGTAAAAGAATTACGTAATTGTTCCATTGATAAACAAGTTGGTGAATCCATTACTTGCGAGATCTTTACCGAAGGTGAAAAGGTAAGTGTTATAGGCACTACAAAAGGTAAAGGCTTCCAGGGTGTGGTAAAACGTCACGGATTTAGCGGTGTGGGTGAAGCTACCCACGGCCAGCACGACCGTCAGCGCGCTCCGGGTTCTATCGGTGGCTCTTCATATCCTAGCCGTGTATTCAAAGGAATGCGCATGGCAGGCCGTATGGGCGGTGACCGTGTAAAGGTTAAAGCGCTACGCGTAGTAAAAGTTTTCCCTGACCAGAACTATATATTAGTTAGCGGTTCTGTACCAGGCCATAATGGATCTATTGTTTTAATTCAGAATTAATTTAGTCATGCAAGTTGACGTTTTAAATAGTAAAGGTGCCAAAACCGGTCGCTCTATTGAATTACCGGATGAAATATTCGCTATCGAGCCGAATGACCATTGCATTTACCTTGCGGTAAAGCAATACCAGGCTGCTCAGCGCCAGGGCACACACAACACAAAGGGCCGTGCTGAAGTAAAAGGTTCCAGCAAGAAATTGCACAAGCAAAAAGGTACTGGTGGCTCACGTAAGGGTAACATCCGCAACCCATTATATAAGGGTGGTGGTGCAGTACATGGTCCGCATCCGCACCTGTACGGTTTCAAACTGAACCGTAAAGTGAAGGATCTTGCTAAAATAAGTGCATTAGCTTATAAAGCTCGCGAAAGCAAGATAGTAGTGGTAGAAGACCTGCAGCTGGAAGCTCCTAAAACTAAAGATTTCGCTGCCATTTTAAATGGGTTGAAGGGTGAAAACAGAAAATCTCTGTTTGTATTACCTGAATACAATACTAATGTTTACCTCAGCGGCCGCAACCTGCAGGGTACTAAAACAGTAGTACTGAGCGATATGAATACTTACGACCTGGTAAATGCTCAGGTAGTAATATTCACAGAAAGCGCAGCTAAAATGTTTAACGAAGAACCTGCTAACGCAGAAGCTTAAGTAAAAAGATTTTCGTAACCCGAAATATATAATAAAATGAAACTTTCTGAAGTGTTGATAAAGCCGGTAATCACCGAAAAGGTAAATGGCCAGATGGAAAAAAGCGGTCGTTACACTTTCGTGGTAGGCAAGGCTAGCAACAAGCTGGAAATAAAGAAAGCAGTGGAAGAATTTTATGGTGTAAAGGTAACAGACGTGAACACTGTAGTTGTACCTGCTAAAAACAAAACGCGCTATACAAAAGCTGGTTTTCTGCAAGGCCGCAAGCCTTCTTACAAAAAAGCTGTTGTAACACTGGCAGCAGGTGATTCGATAGATTTATTCTCAATGTAAATCAAAGTAAAGAACGAGAAAAATGGCATTACGTAAATATAAACCGGTAACAGCCGGAACACGTTGGAGAATCGGTAACGCTTACGCAGAAGTTACTACTAATGTTCCTGAAAAGAGCTTGCTTGAGTCACTTTCAGGTACAGGTGGCCGTAACGCTCAGGGTCGTCGCGCCATGCGCTACATTGGCGGCGGTAACAAAAAAATGTACCGTATTGTTGATTTCAAGCGTGATAAGAAAGATATCCCTGCTACAGTTAAGACCATAGAATACGATCCTAACCGTACAGCATTTATCGCACTGCTTAACTACGTAGATGGTGAAAAACGCTACATCCTTGCTCCTCAGGGACTGGAAGTAGGTGGCCAGGTAATAAGCGGCGAAACAGTAGCTCCTGAAGTAGGTAACGCTCTGTTGCTGAAAAATATGCCTCTTGGTACTGTGGTGCATAATATAGAATTACAACCTGGTCGTGGCGGCGCTCTTGCTCGCTCTGCCGGTACCTATGCACAGCTCAGCGCTAAGGAAGAAAAATATTGCGTTCTTAAAATGCCTAGCGGTGAACTGCGCAAAGTGTTAGGTTCTTGCATGGCTACAGTTGGTATCGTTTCTAACAGCGATCACGCACTGCAGTCAATGGGTAAAGCAGGCCGCAACCGTTGGAAGGGTATTCGTCCACGTAACCGAGGTGTTGCAATGAACCCTGTAGATCACCCGATGGGTGGTGGTGAAGGTAAATCTTCAGGTGGTCATCCGCGTAGCCGTACAGGTAAGTATGCTAAAGGTCTTAAGACTCGTAAGCAGAAAGGCTCTGATAAGCTGATCATTCAACGCAAGAACGGTAAGAAACTGTAATAATATTAAAAGAGGGTAGGCTGGAAGCAGTTTGCCAATAGTATAAAAATATAAAAGAAAAAGCCAATGGCTCGTTCAATTAGAAAAGGACCTTATGTAGATGCAAAGCTTGACCGTAAAGTTCAGGCTGTAAGCGAAGGCAAAGTAAAGAAAGGTGTTATTAAAACCTGGAGTCGTCGTTCTACCATCACTCCGGATTTCGTAGGCCAGACTTTCGCTGTGCACAATGGCAACAAGTTCATACCTGTATACGTAACAGAATACATGGTAGGCCATAAGCTGGGTGAATTTGCACCTACCCGCAACTTTAAAGGTCATAGTGGTACTAAACAATCATTTTTTGATTTCACTTTTTGTGAAGTTGTATAAGAAATAATTAAAACAAAATGGAAGCTGTAGCTCGCTTACGAAATTATCCTACATCGCCCCGCAAAATGCGCCTGCTGGCTGATCTGATACGTGGTATCGATGTAGAAAACGCACTGAATACTTTGAAATTCAGCACTAAGCACCCATCTGTTCCTCTGGAAAAGCTGTTGCTGAGTGCTATTGCAAACTGGAGAGTGAAGAACGAAGGTGTTGACGTTGCAAGTGCAAACTTATATGTAAAAACCATTTTTGTATATGGTGGCCGCGTACTCAAACGCATGCGTCCTGCTCCACAGGGCCGTGCATACCGTGTGCGTAAGCGCAGCAACCACATAACTATAATTGTGGACAGTCGTACACCAGTAACTGAAAACGCATAAAACAATAAACATTCAATTTTAATAATATATAGAATGGGTCAAAAAACTAATCCTATAGGTAACAGGTTGGGCATCATCCGCGGATGGGACTCAATGTGGTATGGTGAAAAGAGGGATTTTGGTCAGAAACTTGTTGAAGACCACAAAATCCGTACTTACCTGAACGCGCGTATCAACAAAGGCGGTATCTCCCGTATTGTTATCGAGCGTACGCTGGGTAAGCTCATCGTTACTATCCACACTTCTAAGCCTGGTATCATCATAGGAAAAGGCGGCGCTGAAGTAGATCGTATTAAAGAAGAGCTGAAGAAACTGACTGGTAAAGATGATGTACAGATCAACATCATGGAGATCCGTCGTCCTGAACTGGATGCTAACATAGTAGGTGAAACTATTGCTCGCCAGATCGAGAGCCGTGTAAGCTATAAGCGTGCAATAAAGATGGCTATCTCTACAGCTATGCGCATGGGTGCTGAAGGTATCAAGATCAAAGCTTCTGGTCGTTTGGCCGGTGCTGAAATTGCCCGTACAGAAGAATTCAAACAAGGCCGTACTCCTTTGCATACTTACCGTATGGATATAGACTATGCAAGCGTATATGCTATGACCGTATATGGTAAAATAGGTTTGAAGATCTGGATATGTAAAGGTGAAGTACTAGGTAAGCGTGATCTGAACCCTAACTTCTCTGCAGGTTCTGACAACCGTGGCAACCGTGCTCCGGGTACAGGCTTCCAGGGTGGTGAAGGTCGCGGTGAACGCGGTGGTGATCGTGGCGAACGCCGCGGTGGCGGTGAACGTCGCGGTGGTGGCAACAAAGGCGGTGCTAATAAAGGTGGTGGCCGTCGTTAATAAATAATATTCTTAGCATACTATAATAAAACTTGTAACAATGTTACAACCTAAAAAACCGAAACATCGTAAAGCGCATAAAGGCCGTATCAAGGGTAACGCTCAGCGTGGTGCTACTATCGCCTTTGGTTCGTTTGGTCTGAAAGCGTTGGAGCCAGAATGGATCACCAACCGTCAGATTGAAGCTGCCCGCCAGGCAATGACGCGTCATATGAAGCGCGAAGGTAATGTGTGGATTCGTATATTCCCTGATAAGCCAATTACCCGCAAGCCTCAGGAAGTGCGTATGGGTAAAGGTAAAGGTAACCTGGAATTCTGGGCTGCTGTGGTAAAACCAGGTCTTATCATGTTCGAAATGGACGGTGTACCTGAAAAGATTGCACGCGAAGCTATGGAACTGGGTGCTCAGAAGCTGCCTATCAAGACAAAGTTTATTACTCGTCGCGATTATGTAGCTGAAGCTGCAAAATAAATTACCCTGAACTGCTAAAACGGTTCATTATTGAAACAAGAACAGTAATTATTATAAATAAAGAAATCATGGCAAAA
>JBQCEX010000247.1:0-5057 GCA_051959855.1 Flavipsychrobacter sp.
TTACCATATAGCCATTGCTCAGCGTCTGCATGCTATCGGGTACAGTAAGCTCTATATCTACGGTAAAGCGCTGATTTGGTTTGTCAATAGTGGGTAACCAGTGCGAATTTGACTCGGTTTCGCCCTGTGTCCATATTTGTACCGGTTTATTCGGAATACTATTATCTGTATTTATGAAATATAGCCCCCTGTCATCTGTTATTGCGCGGCTGCCTCCTGTCGTTGCCTTATATGGCATAGCTGTATAGCTGATGTACAGCCTAATGCTATCGTCTTTCCTATAGGTCTTATTAAATTTAAATTTCAGCTGGTCATCTTCGTAAGAATAAGAAACTGCTTCATTTCCTTTTGAGGTAACCAACATGGCAGTGTCTATCTGCATGCTCTTAGCATCCAGTATTAAGGTGTCTGTTGCATAGAAATAAGGATGCAGGTCTATCCATGCCTTACCCTTCGCAGTTTTCTCCTTTAAATTGAAGCCTAAAGCCACTTTAGTATGGCTAATTTGCCACACCTTAGTAGCCGACGCCCTATATATATCCAGGTTAGGATTGGGTGTTACTGTAACTGTATCAAGCACTATAGTTCGCTTGCTTAATTTCTTGTGGGGACCGCAGGCGCTTAATATAAGTAAAAAAGCAAATGTAAATACTGAAAGACGTCTCATATAAAGCAGAAATACCGAATTGTACGAAAAGCGAAAGTAATACTAATGCTGAGATATTAAATCACTTTAAAGGAGTGATAATATTCAGGAATGGCCGTTATTTATATAAACTCAATAAAATGGAGCATTAGCAAGGCTAAATGTTTATTTTTGCTACTTATTAAAAAAACAGATCAGCATTTATGCTGCAGATAACCGTAAACGACAGCAATACATTTGATGTTGAAAAGCTTGATGGTCAATGGGCTATTAATAATGCACCGGCTTCCTGGGATGCCGAACGCCAGCCTAACGGGCTCATCAGTGTTCTATATAATGGCAAAAGCTTTACCGCTATAGTAGAAAATGTTGACACAAAAAATAAAACGCTTAGTTTCAGGATCAATGGTCAGCGTCATACAGTTACTGTAAAGGAACCTATCGATCAGCTATTGAGCAGCATGGGCCTGGATCTGAAGTCGATGCAAAAAGTAGAGCCGGTAAAGGCTCCGATGCCGGGCATGGTGCTAAAAGTGCTGGTTGAGCCCGGGCAGCGCATAAGCAAAGGTGACGGCATGCTGGTACTGGAAGCCATGAAAATGGAAAACATACTTAAAGCATCAGCTGATGCTACGGTAAAATCAATAAAAGTAAACGAACGTACAGCAGTGGAAAAGGGAGCTATACTAATAGAACTGGAATAAAATGCAGCTGAAAACTAGTTTAAAATATATAAGCCTCTGCTTTGCCATTATTTTACTTGCATTTAAAACGAATGCACAGCGTTTTGCCTATGTATATATACAGGGCGATAAACAAACACCATTCTACGTAAAGCTGGATGATGCGATGCAACCACGCTATGGCAAGAACCACTGCATTATTCCGCAGCTCGCCCCCGGCCCTATACATATTGAAATACTGTTTCAGCAAAATGCATTTCCTGCTCAAAAATTCACAATACAGGTGCCTGAGGGTGGATTCAGAGGTTTCATTCTAACAAAACGCGGAGAGAATTTTTCTCTTTATGATATTCAACAGCAATTCTACCTTCCTGCAAACAATAATGCCGAAGATGACCATGCTCCGGTTTATAATACCGCTGCAAACTATATAGCAGCAGGCACGCCAGCTGAAACACCGAAGCCCGCTGAAACAACTGCCGAGCCCATTAAAAGACCAGAAACAAAGCATAATAGCTCAAGGAAGACCATTGCTGCCAAGCCTAAAGATGATGGCCAACCTAAATTCATCAATAATATAGAGCTGAATAATGAAAAGACTGTTCAGCCCGCCGTACAGGATCAGGCAGCGGTTTCCGCTACTGATGTTACTGACAACGGAGCAGACAATAATATCAGCGCTCAGAATAAGAGAGGTGTTATAAACAGCGATTGCCCCGCCCCTATGGATAGTAAGGAGTTCGACAATATGCTGAACAAATTGCAAAAACACACAGATAGTTACCGATTAAAATATCTGCTTAGCAGGCTGGGTGAATGCTATACTACCAGCCAGGTACGCTTACTTACGAAGGAACTGAATAATGACCCTGAGCGTTATCAATTTTTAAAGCAGGTATATCCGCGAGTTACAGATCAGTCTAATTTTCCTTTACTGGAAAGCTTATTGTCAACTCAGGAATGGAAAAGCTACTTTCTGTTAATAATGCCATAGTGAGATGAAAAGGATAGTAATAGCACTGGTACCGGTTTTGCTTTTTTCCTGTCAGCCATCAAAGAAAGACATGCTGGTTCGTAATTGGCATGCTGTAAATCTTTATAATCCTGAGCTGGATGATATGTTGCAAAAGCAGCAACTGTTCATAGATACAGTTGGTAAAAGCACTTCTCCTCCCGCCAATGATTCCATATATGGTTTCCATAATATGGATAGCATTAAGGTGGTATTGCAAAAGCAACTGGATAGTTTCAAGCTAATGCAGCAGCAAACATTAGAGAATACATATTTTAATTTTAAAAAGAATGGTCAGGCTATTCTTACCTTCAGTGGCTATACGGATACTACCAAATGGTACTTTGATGATGAGGGAGCACTAATGCTTGACGAATTGAAAGAAAAAGGCGCTGGCACTTCATTCAAAATGATTGTACAGCACCTTAGCGACACAGCTTTAAAATTGAAATTCATTGAAAAAGATGTAAGTAGTATTGTTACTTTTCATCCTGTGAAAAATTAACCGCTGTAACCTATCTTTATACGATTTTTGAAAACAGATTAAATCATTAAATTAATATATACAATATGCGCACTATCCCTTTACGTCAGGCACTTCGCGAAGCAATGGAAGAAGAAATGCGTCGCGACCAGAGTGTGTTCCTGATGGGTGAAGAAGTAGCACAATATAATGGGGCTTATAAAGTTAGCCAGGGTATGCTGGATGAATTTGGTCCTAAACGTGTCATTGATACGCCAATTTCCGAATTAGGTTTTGCCGCAATAGGCGTAGGTGCAGCAATGAACAATACGCGCCCTATTGTAGAATTCATGACATGGAACTTTGCTGAACTGGCGCTTGACCAGATCGTAAACCATGCTGCTAAAATACTTGCCATGAGCGGTGGTCAGTTTACCTGCCCTATAGTTTTTCGTGGTCCTAATGGTTCAGCCGGTCAGCTGGCTGCACAGCACTCGCAGGCTTTTGAAAATTGGTATGCAAATGTGCCGGGCTTGAAAGTTATTTCTACTATCAACCCATACGATGCTAAAGGATTATTGAAGTCCGCTATCCGCGATAATGATCCGATCGTTTTCATGGAAAGCGAAGTAGCCTATGGCGATATGGGCGAAGTACCTGAAGAAGAATATCTGATTCCTATAGGCAAGGCTGATGTTAAAAGAGAAGGTACTGATGTTACCATCGTATCTTACAACAAGATGATGAAGGTAGCTATGGCCGCTGCTGATGAGCTTGCTAAAGAAGGAATAAATGCAGATGTAATAGACCTCCGCACTATCCGCCCGCTTGATTGGCATACTATAGTTGAATCTGTTAAGAAAACCAATCGCCTGGTTATTGTGGAAGAACAATGGCCATTCGGCAGCATTTCTTCGGAAATATCTTATCGTGTGCAGAAAGAAGCATTTGATTATCTGGACGCTCCTATCCGTCGCATCTGCTCTGCTGATGCCAGCATGCACTATGCTCCAAACCTGGTAGCGCTGCATATGCCTGATGTACCACGCACTGTAAAGCTGGTAAAGGAAGTAATGTACATGGTGAAGTAATAACTTAAAGAATATAAAAAAATGAGCCCGCAATGTGCGGGCTCATTTTTTTATGCATTAAAGAATTGTTTTACCTCATTATAGTCCTCCGCTGCTGCTTTTATAGTAGTGCGCATTGCTATTAGCTGCAATAAGCCGAATATGCTTAATAAAGCCACTAACAACGCCGGTATCCATGATGCAATATGATGCCTATTATGCGTCGGCATTAAATAGATAAATGTCCATGGAAGTATCCACGGAGCGCTGGTTGCAGCATGTCGGTAAAAGTTTTCTTGATTATTTGCTTTATATATAATCCATACCTGTACTGTTATATACATTATCATTAGTGACACAGATACATCATTCATTTCAAGCAAATGCCGGTAATTATTCGTATCTGCCCATAGCCAACCCTTAGAACATACATAACCCAGAAGTAACAGCAGCGGAATATGCAAAGGAGCTAATGCTGTTTCCCGAAATTTTTTCCAATATACTTTACGGTATTTGCTTTTCAATTGTTTGGTAAATGATTCAACTATAGGTGCAAAGCCCATTACGCCGAATGAATTACGGGCCTTATGCATAGCATCATAAAACGGCAAAGAAGGGGCCGTTTCCATTACCTCTTCTACCTTACATGCAAAATGGTCCAGTATCTCGTTTACAATCACGGGATGCTTAAACCCTTTAGTTTTTATATAGTCCTTCAGCTCTTTTAACTGTTGTTCGGTTAATTTAGTATTAGCCATTGCTCAGCTTTGAGTTTAGTAATATTTGTACTGATTCAAGCGCCTCTTTCAGTGCATCTATTTTAGCTACTGTCTCTTTCTTTCCTTTTTTTGTAAGCGCATAGTATTTGCGCATTCTGCCATCCACTTGTTCTGTAGTCGTTTCCAGCAGCCCTTCATCTACCAGCTTATGTAGCGCAGGATACAATGCGGCTTCGGTTATATTCATTTTATTTTGGGTTAGCTCACGCACTGCTTTTGTCATTTCATAACCATACATGCGACTATTAGTTTCCAATAGCTTTAATATAATGGTTGTAAGACTCCCCTTTATTACCTGGTTTGATTCGTTTGCTTTCATTATACCTAATTAAATTATGTATATGCCTAACAAAATTAGGCATAGAAATTTATTTTCCAAATTGGCCCAAACTTTTCACCCTATA
>JBQCEX010000248.1:0-5840 GCA_051959855.1 Flavipsychrobacter sp.
TCCCGGCAACAACATTCCACTATTGTGAAGCGCCTGATGGTATCTTTAACTACACTTGGGCTCCCGGTACCTTCCTGAGCGATTCTACCATTAAGAATCCGGTAGCTTATATTGCTAAATCCACTGACTACGCAGTATTTAGCCAGGGACGTAACGGCTGTATCGTAAGCGATACCGTACATATATTTGTACCTACGCATCACTTCTCGGTTTATCCTAAGGATACAGCAGTTTGTGAAGGTCAGAAGGCAACATTCCATGCAAGAGGCGGGGCTTCTTATCAATGGTATCAGAACGGCTTCAAGAAAGCAACTACCCTAAGCTGTACTAATTGTGCTGATCCTGTATCTTCTGCTATGGATACTACAACTTACCAGGTAGTGGTCGGTGATTCTGTAGCTTGCTACGATACGCTGCAATCTGTTACTATTAATGTGAAACCAATACCGGTGGTTAAGATAGTTAACCACGACACTACCATAGATTATGGATCAAGTGTGCAGTTATATGCACAAGGTGCAAGCGTGTTCACCTGGTCTCCAACTGCTACACTCACCAATCCTAATATTGTTAATCCTGTAGCATCGCCTACAGAACCTGTAACATACACAGTAGTAGGTATTGCCGCCGACGGTTGCTCTTCGGAAGATACCGTTCATATAAACATTAATTATCGTGGTAAGTTGTTTGTTCCGTCTGCTTTCTCACCTAACGGTGATGGCAAGAACGATAGGTTCAAAGTATCAAACCTGACTTTCGAAAAAATACTGGAATTCAGGGTGTACAATCGCTGGGGACAACAAGTGTTTGAAGGCAACGATAACACAGGCTGGGATGGTAAATGGAAAGACGTACCGCAGGATATGGGTTCTTATGAATACCTGATACGTGTAGGCTTCCCTGACGGTTTTGTTGAAACATTCAAAGGCAGCGTAACACTGGTACGATAAATATAGAAGCAATTATAAAAGAGATGGCCTCCAACTGGAGGCCATCTCTTTTTTGGCGAAATGTGGATATGTTTTCTTGGAAACCGCCTATCTGCAATAGTATATTGCAGTCATCCGGCTAATGTGCTAATCATCATATCAGCTCATTAGTAAGTTCTTTGACATACTGTAAACCCCCTTTTCCGGTCTGTGTTTTTTTTACTGTCGCCGGAAATTTCACCTCAAATCCGCCATAGGCACAGACATGTTATTTCCGCCACCGGAAAAAACCGGAAATTCCCGGAAAAGATCTGCGCTTCAGACTTGCAACTTTTGACTTATTGCTTACGACTGCCGAAGGTCAATAAATGCGACATTTTGTAACATTCTGGGTAGTAAATGAGTAGTGATGTAACATAATTAAAAAGCATAATAACTAAATAATATAAATGCTTTCAGCGTATTGAAAGGCATAAAATGTCCCATGTCACATTTTTCTCCCAATTTGGGACATTTCTGGTTTAGCTCAGGTATTTGCCCACTATCGGTACCCTGCGACCTATGCCAAAAGCCTTAGGTGATACCCGTATGATGGGACAGAATTGGTTGCGTTTGTATTCATTGGTATTCACCAGCTTCAGCACTCTGGACACTAGTTTTTCATCATAGCCCATGGCAATAATCTCTTTAGGTCCTTTGCGGCGCTCTATATATTGGAAGAGTATAGGGTCCAGCACATCATATTCAGGCAGGCTGTCGCTGTCCTTTTGCCCTGGTCTCAGTTCAGCGCTCGGTGCTTTGTGTATAATGTTATTGGGTATTATTTCTCTGTTCTTGTTTATGTAGCGCGCCATAGCATACACCTGTCCTTTATACAGGTCGCCCAGTACGCCCAGGCCGCCGGCCATATCGCCGTATAATGTGCCATATCCGGTTGCCAGCTCGCTTTTGTTAGAGGTATTAAGCAATATCAGGTTAAACTTATTCGCCAGCGCCATTACTAAAGCACCTCTTATGCGCGACTGCAGGTTTTCCTCAGCTACGCTAAACGGCAGATCATTGAATACAGGTTTCAGGCTTTCACTAAAGCTATCAAAAATGGTTTTTATGGGCACAATATCATAGGCGCTGTTCAGGTTCTTAGATAGCTGCTCTGCATCGCTTACCGAGTGGCCCGTAGAGAACTGAGAAGGCAGCAATAGCCCACGCACGTTTTCAGTGCCCAAAGCCTCGCAGGCCAGCGCCAGCACTACAGCGCTGTCTATACCGCCCGATGAGGCTACTATAGCCTTTTTAAAGCCCATCTTGCCAAAGTAATCGCGTATGCTTAGTATAATGGCCTGATGAATCTGGTCTATGCCATGTTCAGGGTCAAACTGACCAGGTATTAACTGCGCCAGGGGTACTTCGCCTGCCTGCAGTGTAACCGATTCTGCAAAGCTGCCGTTCTCATTAAAGGTCACCATCTGTATGGCTTCTTTAAAGTAGGGTAACTCTGTTATAATATCCTGCTGAGCATTCATCACCAGCGACCCGCCATCGAATACGATCTCCGTCTGCGAGCCTATTGTATTACAATAGATCATCGGCAGCTTATACTTCGCTACGTTTTGCTTTACTATGCTCTTACGCCCCGCCGCATGTACATAATC
Source organism: Flavipsychrobacter sp. (assembly GCA_051959855.1). Taxonomy (GTDB): domain Bacteria; phylum Bacteroidota; class Bacteroidia; order Chitinophagales; family Chitinophagaceae; genus SZAS-30. Next base: position 2,582 of record JBQCEX010000248.1, read on the forward strand.
GAACGGCGAAGCGCTCAGGTTGATCATAATATCTGGCTGCTGTTGTATCAGCATATCCATCGGGCATTCGCGGTATAGCGGATTGTCGCCCAGGTTCCAGATATCCTCGCATATAGTTACCGCCAGGCGTTTCCCTTTGAATTCAAGCACCTTCCACTCATAGGCAGGTTCAAAGTACCGATACTCATCAAATATGTCGTAGTTAGGTAGCAGCGTTTTGTGTACCACGTCCTTTATCTGGCCTTCATACAGCAGGTAGGCGCTATTGAAAAGGTCTTTGCCTTCTACCGTAGGATTGACAGATGGTGCACCCACCAGCACGCCAATGTTATCGGTATATGTAGCTATCTCTTGTATGCATTGCAGGCTCCTGTCCACAAAGTCATTAAACTCCAGGAAATCGCGGGGCGGATAGCCGCACACCGCTAGTTCTGAGAATACTACCAGGTCTGCACCCTGTTCCTTGGCCTGCTTTATTGCAGATATGATCTTAGCGGTATTAGCCTCAAAATTGCCTATATGATAGTTTTGCTGAGCGAGAACGATCTTCATAATGAACTCCGTATAAAAAATTAAGCCCATGCAAAGTTATTGCATGGGCCATAGTTTTGGTTAAATGATGACGCAATTTAAAAGAATAATCCTACACGTAGCGCAAAATTGTTTAAACGTGTATTGGCATCTGTGAAACTTCCTTTGTAGCCCAGCGTATAGTTTTGCGGTGCTGTAGCATCCGGCAGAAATCCGTTATTGAAAAACAGGCCGGTATAAAATGACATTTTTTCTGTTATGGGGTATTCTATGCCTGCACCCACATTTAGCTGCAGCATGATCGGTGGAACAGACAATGCTCCCTTCAACAGTTGGTTATCGGCTGATACTGTTCTGTCGGTTCCGGTTTGATCGGTATATTCCACGTCATAAGTAGCCTTCTTGCTGATGTTGATAGCAGCGGTAAGTCCTATCTGGCCGAATACTCTAATACCGTTTTTGCCTAATACATCGGAGCGCAGCTTTAATGCAAAGGGTATCTCAAGGAACTGCAGGCGGTAATCAAAACTGGTATTCAACACGGTATTTGGCTGTGTAGGGTCAACCGCTGATGTGTAGCCTGTGTTTATCTTGCCGCCTTCCTGGTCTACATTAAAGCCCGTAGAGATGCCATAGTTCTGAGCAAAGTAGTATTCAGCTATCAATCCCCAGCAGTAGCCTACCTTGCTTCCCTTGCTCACCACGTGGTAGTGACCATCATCGCTGGTAGAGGCAGTTGGGTGCATCCAGGTAATGGTTGGTGAGAAGTAAGCGCCAAAGCGCACGCGGTTTAGGTCTAACGTATTGCCTTGCTGCACATTGCCTTCAGGGGTATTCGGCACATCTACATATTCGTATTTTTGGGCCGATGCCTGCTCGACCATTAGTAGCCCAAATATTAGCGGAAGCAATAATCTTTTCATGCGGTAGACTTTAAATTAAAATCAATGTGCAATGTTACGTATTTGATGCCATCTGCATCCTATTTTTGTCAACAAAATAAAGACAACCATAATGTTACGATCTAAGTCTTTTGCCAGCTTTAAAAGCAGGAATGTATTTCAACTGTTTATTGCTGTAATAATTACTGTTATTGCTTTTTCAGCATGTAACAGTGGGGAGAAGCTGCCCGATGTGTCCAATATAAAAGTGGACCTGCATACAAAAAGACTGGACAGGGATTTGGCCGCGCTGGATACCAATGCACTGGCTGCCGGCCTGCAACAGTTGCATAAAAAGTACCCTGAGTTTCTCGATTTCTTTCTCGATACGTTGATGGGCTTTGAAATAAAGGGCAACTATGTAGATACCAGCACCGGCATTCAGCATGGACTAAAAACCTTCCTTACCAATAAAGACTATAAAGGGCTGCTGGACACAGTGGCAAAGCATTATCCTGATACCAAGGAAACAGACGAGCAGCTGACAAAGGGCTTTCAATACATGAAGTATTACTTCCCTAATTACCAGGTGCCGCAAGTGATATACATGGTATCATGGCTGAATAATTGGGGCGCCTTCACCTTTGGCGATACCACGCTTGGTATTGGTCTGGACATGTTCCTGGGGGCCGGCTATCCGTTCTATAAATCTGTAGGCTTGCCTGATTATATGAATACGCATCTTCGCCCCGCATATATACCTGTAGCAGCGTTCACAGTGATCTATGAAAACATGCACCCATTTGTAAAAGAAGACAGGACCTTGCTGGATATGATGATCCAAAAAGGCAAGGAGCAATATTTTTTGAAGAAAGTAGTGCCATTCGCAGCAGATACTACACGTTTGGGCTACACTGATAAACAATTGCAATGGTGCAAGGACAACGAAGCACAGGTATATAACTTCTTTGTGCACGATAACCTGTTTTACGAAAAAGAATTTGAACGTGTACTACGCTATGTAACAGATGGTCCAAATTCTACAGGCATGCCAGCTCAAAGCCCCGGTAATATTGGCAGCTGGCTGGGGTTGCAAATAGTGGATGCTTATATGAAGGAACATCCGCAAACTACTTTACCAATGCTATTAGACCAAAATGTTGACCCGTTAAAATTCTTACAGGAATCGAAATATAAACCCAGATAACTGAACCAAACACACTAAAACAGAGCTTATGAAAGCAAAAATTTACGCAACAGTTGCAGCATTACTGCTTACAGCACAGGCACACGCGCAGGTAAATAAGGTAGATGACGTAAAGAAGATGCTCGAAACGCAAAACAAAGACACCGTAGCCTGGGTATATTCCGGTATATTGACGCTGGGTGGCAATGAAGGTTTTTTGCATAACTGGGCTGCTGGCGGCGAGGTGGCTTCCTTAAGTGTAAATGGCCTATTTAGTGGCTCGCTTACCTACCTGAACCACGGCCATATCTGGACCAATAACCTGGACCTTGCCTATGGATTGAATTATGCGTACTCTACTGCATTTATCCCGCATAAAACAGATGATCGCATTGATTTTACATCTAAATATGGCCTGCAGTTAGATACCAGTAAATTCTTCTTTACCGGCCTGTTCAACTTCAGGTCGCAGTTCACCCGTGCTTACGATTATACCGTGCCCGACTGGCAGCATTTGCCTACCTCAAAATTCATGTCGCCGGGCTACTTCACGCTGGCGCTAGGTATGGAATATAGAAAGGGATCAGACATCAGCTTGTTTCTGTCGCCGGTAGCTGCGCGCCTTACTGTTGCAGATAAGTATTACACGCTGCAAAAGCCT
>JBQCEX010000249.1:0-2726 GCA_051959855.1 Flavipsychrobacter sp.
CTATAATGCATCGAATAAAATAACTGCGGACAGTATTTATGTATACACAGGGGCAAGCTGGCGTATGATAGCAAAATCCTATTATGCTTATGATGCCAGTGGTAATCTGATAACTATAGATACATATGCAGACAGCGTGGCGCCGTTGCGGGAAAAGCTAAAGTATGTAAACACTTACGATGCAGGTAAACGCTTATTAACTGTACAGGCGAGCTATTTTGATGGTACAAACCTGGTACCTTATGTAAAAGATACGTTTGGATACAGTGGAGCGCTGATATACAGCACAAGCGGGAAAGAATATCAGTATGATGGTATAAACCATTATTGGTCGCCATACTTCTATATGATCAAGCAACTTAATACCCTATCCTTGCCTGACACTATTTATATAAAAGGATGGGACTCTGTATTGAATAATTGGGTGCCACAGACAATGGAAATAGCAAGCTATGATACTTTTAAACTACCTGTAAGACTGATGAATTACCAATTTGATGGAACCATGTATCCATCATTGGCATCAACGATTACTACTTACTATTATCAACGTTTTAATGACAATACAGGAATGACGGATATTCACGATCTGCATAATGTCAAAATCTATCCCAACCCCACAAGCGACAAAGTAAATATTACTATCGATCAGCTACAGGTAAATACTCCGGTCTCTATTCTACTTTATAATACAAATGGCCAATTAATTAGAAGTCTGCGAACTGTATGGCAACAATACGGCTTACAGATGCCACTGGCTGACATAAGTCCCGGCATATACTGGCTGAGTATACAAGACGACAACGGAGGCTTAATACAGCGACAAGCACTTGTCAAAAAGTAGTTTAACTTTTAATGCCTTCCCTATGGTGATTATTAAACAAGACGCCAGAGGGAATGTTATTTCTCAATCAGGTATCAAGTTTCTAGCTGTGTGAATCAATGCTTTAATGCCACTTGCCCGTCAAGTGGCATAGTCTTTTTATAATGCTAAGAATAATAATAGTATAGCTATTAAAATTATCATTATGAACGCGATTGCATGATCAGTAATTGCCGACTGTGATAAGCTAATATGAATGATAAAACTTAGTAAGAATATGTCGCAGTCATATACTTCATCGAGAAGCAAAGTATTGGAAGAGGTGGGTAACCAGGCATTATTCATGCTGCGTTTTTTTAGGAATATTTTCCGTGGCGGTTTCGACTGGGGAGAGCTGGTACGTCAATGCTATATAATAGGCTATAAGTCCATTGGTCTGGTAGGAATAACCGGAGTGATATTGGGCTTTGTACTCACATTGCAATCTCTGCCCACACTGAAGGATTTCGGTGCAGAAGCGTATGTGCCCAGAATGGTAGCAGTATCAGTTGTAAGAGAAATTGGTCCGGTAATAATTGCACTGATATGTGCTGGGAAAATAGCTTCGAGTATAGGTGCAGAACTGGGCAGTATGAAAGTTACAGAACAGATTGAGGCTATGGAAGTGTCAGGTGCTAACGCTATTCAATACCTTGTAGTAACGCGCATAGTTGCTTGTACAATTATGATCCCTATCCTTACACTAATGGCAGATGCATTGGCTTTAGTGGGTGGATTTATAGGTAACAATATTGGTGGAGATGTGAGTGCCGTATTGTTCTACAATAAATCTTTTTCAGCTATCGATTTTGTGGATTTGATACCTGCCTTTATAAAAACGATCTTCTTTGGCTTTGCGATAGGATTTGTGGGATGCTATAAAGGTTATAATTCAGACAGAGGTACAGAAAGTGTAGGCGTAGCGGCCAATTCAGCTGTGGTTAGTGCATCACTCTGGATAATAGTAATAGATGCTGTAGCAGTACAGTTAACAAGCGTATTAGCATACAATTAAATGAAGTGGAGATCGTGAAAGATATAAAGACAGAAGTAGAACAATCGAGTGCAGGGGACAATAAGGAGCCTGTTATAGAGATACGTCACCTTAAGAAAGCATTTGGAAGCAACGAAGTGCTAAAAGATATAAACATGGACCTGTGCAAAGGAGAGAATGTAGTGGTAATGGGGCGCTCAGGTGAAGGTAAGTCCGTTACTATCAAATGTATCGTAGGATTGTTAGACAAAGATGGAGGTGAACTTAAAGTCTTTGGGAAAGAGATAGCAGATATGTCAAGTGTGGAATTAAAAGAATTACGCATGAGGATCGGCTTCCTTTTCCAAAGTGCTGCGCTTTATGACTCGATGACTGTGCGTGATAATCTTGAATTTCCTTTAAGAAAAGTATTGAAACTAAAAGATGAAGCCGAGATAAATAAAAGAGTAGAAGATGTACTGGAAAGTGTGGGGCTGCCAGATGCAGCTGACAAGCTTCCTTCAGACCTTTCGGGTGGTATGCGCAAACGTATAGGATTGGCGCGCACGCTCATCGTAAAGCCTGAAATAATACTTTATGATGAACCAACGACAGGGCTTGACACTATAACATCAGAAGAAATAAGTGAGCTGATAGTGAAAATGCAGAAGAAATATGAGACCTCATCCATTATTATAACACATGATCTTTCGTGTGCTAAAATAACCTCAGATCGCATACTGATTATGCATGATGGCGAATATATAGCAGAAGGAACATTTGATGAATTAAAGGAATCGAAGGATGATAATGTAAATGCGTTCTTTAAACAACCGTAACAATGAAAAACTCAACATCGCAGAAGATTAAGATAGGCCTTTTTACACTTGT
>JBQCEX010000250.1:0-6257 GCA_051959855.1 Flavipsychrobacter sp.
GATAGCATCGTTAACGGTTTGCAGGCCGATATGGACCATGGGCCGGGGGCTATTCATGCCGTATTGAGGGATTCGGCATTAACAAATAAGCTAAACAATAGCCTTAGCAATATAGAGAAAGGAACTGCGGCTTTTAACGAGGATATGGAGGCACTAAAGCATAATTTTTTATTAAGGGGCTACTTCCGGAGGCAGGCTAAGAAAAAATAAACGTGGAAATCAATACTTTAAAACATTTTTTTATTTTAGCTTAAGTTTTTAACTTTATCTGCATAGTTTCTGACTATTATAAAGGATAATTTCTAACTATCGTAAAGGATAATTAAGTACTTATTGCAAGTATAAAAACTGTTTTTGAAAGTATGAGAGATCAGTTCACACAGCAACTTTTTATTAATAATTCACCCTTCACTTTTTTGTTTACAGCTAATGCTGCTAATTCTTCTGAGGTAGCTTATCTGGTATCTGTAATAAACAACCCCGCTATTCAACCCTTCCGTATGTGCCTTATAGAAGAAGGCTGTTATGAAATAGATCAGCAGGCATTCATACCGCAGGAAATAAAGGACGTCCATTATCAGCTAAACCAAGCTATTAATAATTATCACATCATGCGCTCCCTCTTAATGGATAAAGAATCTGTAACGGTTAATATTAATCAGCAATTAGGCTAAATTAAACATCATCAATTTCCACATATTCGTTCTCGGCGGGGCGAATAAGCTCATACCGGCGGGCAAAATTGCACCAATGACAATTTTCATCTCCGCAGCCTTTATCAAATTCATGGTTCATAATGCCGGTATAAGCATCCTTTAGCTGCTTGCGCACTATCTGCTCATCCTGCTCGTACATAGGTATTGCTATGCGCTTGTAGTCATTTGTCTTTTTACTTTTCTCCACATAGTCGAATATGCCCATATTTACCTTCCAGTTTTTCTCCTGGTAGTTTTCAATGATCAGCTTGTAAAAAACCATTTGTCGCCAGTAATCACCACCCAAGGGGTCTTTTTCATTGGGTGAAGCGGTATAGGTAGATGCTGATTTATCCGGATCACCGGTTTTGTAATCTACAACGGTGCAATTATCTCCGTCAAGCTCTATCCTGTCTATCTTACCTGTTACAGGCACGCCATCCAGCATGTAGCGTGGTATCTTAAATTCTATTTCAACGTTTTTCGAGAACTTATCAATGTAATAATCGTAGTATTCAGACAATATGGTGTTGCCCTGTTCCATTCTTCGCTCAAACTGTATAGGTGTGAAACATTCTGACTCACCATATAGTGCCGAGTTAAAGGCACCTATCAAATGGTCTTTATCCGGGAATTCGCCATGCTTTTCCTTCATAGTACGGAAAAATCTTTCCAGCGCATAGTGCACCGCGCTACCAAAGGCTAAAGCATCGTTCTTTAAGAAAGGAACACGCAATAGATTTTCATAGTAGAATGACAAGGGGCAACGGAGATATTTGCACAGCGTAGTATAGCTCATGGTAAACTGCTGCAAGCTATGGTCGAGCCATTGGTGGTTGGCCAGCTTTATGTGTACATCCGGCACCGGTTCCATTGCCCATTCCAGATGCTTTAGTACGTCTTCCTCTGTCAACAAAGGTGCGATGCGTTCCTCAGGAGTGGATATCTCATCTATAAAAACAGAAGTCTCCAGACTTTTCCCTTCATTATCATTCAATGAATAAGATACCTGCAGATGTTTTTTGGCGCGCGTGAGTGCTACATAGAACAAACGCCGGGCTACTTCTACCTTATATGTTTTTTCAGCATCATCATCGGTACTGGTAATAGTATCTGGCAACTTGTAGTCGCTGTTACTACCCTTTTTTCCCTCCCAGTAATTTTTTGTGCAACCCACCAGGAAGACATATTCAAACTCATTCCCTTTCGAGCCATGGGCTGTATAGAAATGCACTCCATTATCATTCTGTATTACCTTCTGTGCCGGTATAGCAATACGCTCATCATTCATACGCTCCAGCATACGTAGCAGGTCGGATGGCTTTATGCGTGCATTCCTGCTATATGCATCCTTTACAAACTCAAAGAAAGTATGCAGCACCTGTATGTTCCAGGTATAGTCTTTTGTTTGGGTAAGATAATTAACAATACCGCCTTCGTATACGATCTTCTCTATCAGCATTGGCAGTGACAATTCTGTTTGCTCGCGCTGCCAGCGGCTAATATTATTACCCAGTCTTCTCAAGGCTTTTGCTGACCTGAGATTTAGTGATTCTAACAACAAATCGTTAGTCAGCAGTAAACGCCAATAGCCCAGGCTTCTATCCTTTTGCTTATGCTGCTGTATATACAGCGATAACAACGCAATGTCAGTAGGATCTATTTCATAATAGGGCGCGTGCATGATCTCAAATAACAGACCTTCCGCACTATATGGAGCTTTCCGCTCCATCTCCAGATAATTTACCACTGTTATGAGCTGCTGTATGAGTGGCAGATCAAGAATATTGACTGACTTCTTCACTGTGTAAGGCAAGCCTTTACGCTCCATCAGCGCAATGATATTTTCTGCCTGTTTGTGCTGTGCGTATAGTATAGCTACATGGTTTAGCGGTACGTGTGCCTGATGAAGCTTTTCTATTTGCATTACAATATCCGCCTCTTCCTGCAGGACATTTGTATAAGCCTTTACTGCTGGCACAACGGTCTCATTACCATCTCTAAACCTGGGAGCTGAGGCGACAATATTCTTATCCAATTGCAATTCCTGCAGCTGGTAAATAAGTCGCTGCTTATTATGCTGTATAGTGAAGCCCGCCTTGTCAAGGATAGCCTGCGACGAGCGATAGTTTTGCGGCAACACTATGATCTTGATCGTTTGCCTGTAACGCTGGTAAAAATCAATAATATTGCGAATGCGCGCACCTTGAAACTCATAGATAGATTGATCATCATCACCTACCACGAAAATATTGGAATCCTCGCCCCAATACTCTGTCAGCATGTTCAGCAGTTCATTTTGCGAACCATTAGTATCCTGAAATTCATCTACCAGTATAAACTGATGCCGCTCCTGGTAACTCTGTAACAGTGCCGGGTGCTTCTTGAAGAAATCCAGCACCCAAAGGATCATATCATTGAAATCGTAGCGACCTATATTGCGCATGCGGGCTTCATAGTCATCGAACAAGTGCGCTGCTGCCCTTGTCAGCTCCATGCGTTTGGTTTCCTCATCCACCAATGCCTGCTTTACATCCCCTTTATTGTAACCTTTTACAGCCTTCTTGTAAATGTATTCGTCACGTGTAGGTATATCTCTCAGGTATTCATTAATCGCTTCTGAGATATCTGCCGGTCGCAGATTCTCACGCTTCATCAGGTCGAAAAGCCTGCTGATGCGATTTGCGTCGTAGTATATGTTACCGCTCAGCTTGCGCAACACATGACCTTGCGGCAAATCCTCCAGCATACTGTACAACAGTTCTGTGCGCTCAAGATCAGTTATAGGCTGCAATGTGCGCAGGCTGAAGTATTCGCTGTTATTCTGAATGATGTTATTGCAAAATGCATGGAAGGTATGAATGTTCACCCTATGGGCGGCAGTGCCTATTACCTGTACCAGCCTGCGGCGCATAGAGTTGGTTGCCTCATCAGTGTAAGTGAGGCATAGTATTTCATTAGGCTGCACCTGGGCCTCGCTACGCAATAGGTTGGCTATACGCATGGACAGTACTTCTGTCTTGCCGGTACCGGGCCCTGCTATCACCATTACCGGGCCATATATATTGTCTACAGCCTCTCTTTGCTGCTCGTTCAGATTGTTATATCGCTGCAGGAAAATGTCCTCGTTAATGTTCATTCGCTCGTCTGTAATGTATTATGTATGAAGTTAGCACAATGCGGCTGAATGGTAAAATGCAAGCACATGTCTATCAATTTCTTAAAGCTTTGTGATATATGCTGAAATACTGCCTCATTCCCTTATTTTTGTAACTATACTTATTTTACTGTAACATGAAGAAGATACTATTGCTGGCAACTGTACTTTGCAGCCTGGTTAGTTTTCAATCCTTTGCACAGGAGACAACACCGCCACCTCACCCACCCCATCCGCGTCCGCTGCCCATGATGGACACGCCGCAGTACACCCGGAACACTGAGATGCCTGCCTTTAAGGTGCGAAAGCTGGACAGCACTACTATCTTCAACACCTATGATATTCCTAAAGGCAAGCCTACTATGCTGATGCTCTTTATGCCCGACTGTGAGCATTGCCAGAAGCAGGTAGAACGCATGATAGCAGGCATGGACTCTATTAAGAATGTGCAGATCTACCTGTTCAGCCCGGTACCTGTTTTCAAGATCAAAGAGTTTTATGATAAGTACCATCTTGCCGACTACAAGAACATTGTATTAGTGGGCCAAGAATACCAATTCTTCTTTGCCAGCTACTACAAGGCAACTTCTGTTCCTTTTATAGCTGTATATAACAAGAACAAGAAGCTGATGCGTGCCTTTCAGGGCAGTGCGCACCTGAAGGATATTGAAGGGGCTGCTAACAGCAGATAATATGTAAAGAACCGATAGATCATAAAGGCAGGTGTTGCAACCTGCCTTTCTTATTTTTAAGATTCTTCGCTGTTGTCTTCATGCTCTGCTTCTGATGCGGCATTATCTTTCGCAGTTGCTTTCGCTTCCAACTCTTCGAGCTGCTGCTTTACCTCTTCTATTTTTTCAGCACGGCGCTTTACTCTTTCCTTGCTTTGCTCTATAAGCTTTTCCAGGTGCTGGCGCAGCTCTTCTGCCTTGTGACCAGGGGTTATATTCTGCAGACCATTGGTGAAGTCTGCTATCTTATCTTCTTCATCTTTTAGTTCTTCTTCCAGCTTAGTGAGGAAATTGCGTGTCTGCTCCACACGGGTTTGCATTTGCTTTTCCGCATGGCGCTTGCGCTGTTCCCTGTTCTCATCCTTACGATTGAAGAAATACTTGCGTGCAGCTATGAACTGTTCCCACATAGTATTGCTGTGCTCACGAGACAACGGGCCTATCTTCTTCCATTCAGTCATCAGCTCATTCATCTCATCGCTTGCGTCCTTCCAATGGGTAGAGTTCTTCAGCTTTTCTGCCCTGTTCAGCAGGGCCATTTTCTGTGCATAGTTGTCTTCATGCGACATGCGCAAGGCTTCAAAATGCCGACGCTTTGCATTGAAGAAATGATCTTTTGCTGCATTTAGGCGACTCCAGAGCTCATCAGCTTTTTCCAGCGGTACACGACCTACATTTTTCCATTCTTCCATCAAATCTGCATAAGCCTGGGATGCAGTACCCCAGTCGGTGCTTTCTTTAAGCGCTTCAGCTTTCTCCACCAATGTCAGTTTGATGGCATAGTTGGCCTCCTGCTCTTTCTGTATAGATTCGAAGTGTATCTTTTTTCTATCGTAGAAAACATTCTTGGCAGTAATGAAACGATTCCATAGCTCTTCATTCTTCTCTGCCATGGTACGGCCTATGGTCTTCCATTCATCCATTAACTGTTTGAATGATTCTGTTGTTTCCTTCCAGCTTTCGGAGGCTGCCAGGCGTTCCGCCTTCTCCACCAATTCCAGCTTCAGGTCCAGGTTTTGCAACATTTCCTTTTCGTGCTCTTCCTGGTGATGACGCTTATGTTCAAAAAACTTGTTACGTGCTGTTTCCAGCCTGTTCCAGAGCGCATCATTACGTGTCTTATCCAGGTAACCGGTCTGCTTCCATTGCTCCGTAAGATCGCGGAAAGCCTGTGTGGTTTCTTTTATATTATCGCTGTTCACCAGCTCTTCAGCCTGCTGCACCAGCTTCAATTTTAGCTTATAATTGTCTTCAGACAGTGTATGAACCGTATTTGCCCAGTCATTTACCAGTTGGTATAGCCTACTGAAATCGCCTACTGCATTTGCATGCTGCAGGTAGTCTTTAAGACGCTCTACCTTACCGGCAAGCTTCAGCTTGTCTGCTGCGCTTACCCATTCATTTTCCAGCTCCTTTACTTTGGCCGCCAGCTCAGTGAATTTGTCGCGCAATGCCTTCAGCACCGTATCTGCATTGCTTGTATTCAGGCTTGCTACAGTTCGCTCCTTGGTGCTGTCGAGCGCCTGGAGCAGCAGCTCGCCATTGTCTTTCATAGTGAATAGTTCCTTACCCTGAAATGAAATCTGTTCCCACCAGTCGTGCAGTGTAAGTTGGTTTACATCGTTGGTCATAACCTCATCCGTTTTTGTTTAGAATGTTTCATGCGGCAGTATG
>JBQCEX010000251.1:0-3021 GCA_051959855.1 Flavipsychrobacter sp.
GTACTTCACTTTCTAATCCCCGCACATCATCTATACCTGTGGCTATGCTTGCTTCTTCCCATATCATATTTTCTGCCGGTATTTTTAGTGTTCCGGTAGGTAGTGGGTTAAAATGCCCGCTGATATTTATACTGGACCGGTAGAGCATTACATCAAACAGGCTGCGGTGTCTTTTTTCAGGTTGCATACTGCTGTTAATGTCCAGCACGTCCGGTAGAAAATAAGCTAGCTTTTTATACATTACCGGTTTGCCTTCAGCATTTGTTCCTGGTTCTCTGTAGGGTACTATTAGCACCGGACCGGTTATGATTTGTTTGCCTGCCCACTTGCTGCTTACTTCTTTTACTACCTCTTGTTGCCGCGATTTTCGCTCGTTTACCAGGTTCGATATAAATACGCCCGGTATCAGCATAATAAGTATGAGAAAGCCCACAAGGAAGCCTTTGATCAGTGTTCTGTTTCTTTCCCAGAACGTCGTAAGAATTGGTTCGTTGTACATGGTTTTGTTGTTTTAAAAGTGCTTTTAAATTCAAAGTGAAGTGAGCAAAAAAATATTAATTCAGATTTTTAATTATTTTTTCCAGGGCATCCAAGTGCGCACGAAATGCTTTTTTACCTGCTTTAGTAATAGTGTAGGTTGTGTTTGTTTTTCGTCCTATAAAACCTTTCTGCACTTTTATAAAATTATTTTCTTCCAGTGTTTTCAGGTGTGTAGCCAGGTTGCCGTCGGTAACATCTATCAATGCCTTAAGGTCATTGAAATTCAGGCTTTCATTCACAATAAGTGCACTCATAATACCTATGCGTATACGACTGTCGAAAATCTTATTTAACTGTTCTATCGGGTTGTCCATCTTCTTGCAGTTATGCCGTTTGCCGGTCGTATTTGTTCCACATCATCACGCCATATAAAATATGCAATATACCAAAGCCCATTGCCCAAAAGTAAAGTCCATATTTCGCAAAAAATAAATTAATGCAGCCCAGCAGCACTTCCAGGTAACCAAGATAACGTATGTCCGATAATGTATACTTGCTGCCATTTACTAAAGCCAACCCATAGAAAACCAGGCACGCTGGTGCTATATACTGGTCATTTGCATTGCTGATAAAGCCCAGCACAAATACGCCTCCTGCTGCCAGTGGCACTATTATCTGGAATAGTAATTGCCTTGACGCATTGTTCCATAGTGTATGTCCCTGCTTATGTACCTTTTGGGCTGTAAAGAAAAACCCACCCATCAGGGCCGCTATGAAAACAACAATTCCCAGGAATATGAATTTTATCCTTGTCTCATCTAGTCTGTATGATTGATGTATATGAAATTGCAGCAGCCAGTAATGCGCTATTACAGCTCCTACTATTGCTACACAGCCTGCCCATATCCCGCTCCATCCGCTTAATGATAAAAACCGCGCAGAGCGCTCCATAATGGTGCGTATCTCCTGCAGTGTTTCCAATGATGTGTCCTTGGTGTCTATTGACATAAAAGTGCTTTGTGATACAAAGTAAATATTGTTTTTGCAGGATAGCAAATATTCCTATGTTTTCTTAACTCTTTTACAACATTTCTCTTTTCTGCACTTACCTTTGCAGCGTTTAGCAAATACAGGTCATTATCATGCGTAGCCGTATCATATTATTTTATTTATCAATAGTTTTATTGTCCTCTTGCGCCAAAACTCGTATTCACGAGCACCAGGAATGGGGTAAATACTTTGAGGCAGAAGGAATAAAAAATGGTTGCTTCATGTTGATTGATCAAACACACGAGGCCATACACTATTATAATAAGGCTCAATGTACACAGCGCTATCTGCCAGCTTCCACATTCAAGATTTTTAATTCCCTTGTAGCGCTGGAAACGGATGTGGCGCCTGACGATGAAATGGTCATAAAATGGGATAGCGTGGTACGCTGGAATCCTGAATGGAATAGGGACATGAATATGCGCGAGGCGTTCAAACTGAGCAACGTAGGGTATTACCAGGAAATAGCCCGCCGCATAGGTGCGCAAAGAATGCAGCACTATTTGGACACTGTGAAGTATGGCAACATGAAAATGGGGAACAAAATTGATGAGTTTTGGCTCGATACCTCATTACAGATATCTGCGGATGAACAGGTTAATTTAATGAAGAAATTATATTTCAACGAACTACCATTTTCTGAGCGTACACAACGTATAGTGCGCAGCATGATGTTGCAGGAAGATTCAAGCAATTATAAATTGTATTATAAGACCGGCACAGGACAGCAGGGCGACAAAATGGTTTATTGGATTGTAGGCTTTATTGAACGCATTCAATATGTGCACGAGAATAAAAATGCCATGAACAAAACAAATGTGCGCATGTACCCATATTTCTTTGCGCAGAATTTTAACTTACCGCTTAGCGATACAACTAAAAATTGGATGACGGTGCGCAAAAAAATATTGCACCAGGTCCTTTCAGATTATGGTGCAATACCTTCAGCCGCCGACGCAGCAAAACAATAATTATTTAGAAAAGTTGCTTCAATACATTATACACTACCTGTGGCTTGCCTAGTGTATAGAAGTGCAGCACAGGTACATTGTTTTTCAGTAGGTCGCGGCACTGCATCAGCAGCCATTCAGTGCCTACTTTTTCAGCATCTGCTTCATTCTTTGTTTTCATCATCTCGTTGTATAGGTCAAATGGTACCTCTACATTAAAGATGCTGGGTATCATAGTCAACTGCCGCTTATTGGTCAGCGGTTTCAGTCCCGGCAGTATCGGCACATTTACATTATGCTCCCTGCAGCGCTTAGCATAATTATAGTAATGTTCATTATTAAAGAACATCTGTGTAGTTACATAGTCGGCACCTAGATCTATTTTGCGCTTCAGGTAGTAAATGTCGGTGTCTAAATTTGGTGCTTCAAAATGTTTTTCCGGATAGCCTGCCACGCCTATGCAAAAGTCTGTTTTCACCCCGTCCATTATATCCTCCTCCATATAGCGCCCGTTGTTCTGGTCTATTATCTGTTTCACCAG
>JBQCEX010000252.1:0-3648 GCA_051959855.1 Flavipsychrobacter sp.
AAAATACTAAAAAGCCAGAAGGGCGGCCTGATACAGCCACGTGTGCCCGCAGTGATAGGCGGCATAGCACCTAACAGCATGGCAGAAAGGCTGAAGCTGCGGGTAGATGATAGCATAGTGGCTGTAAATGGCAAGCATATCAACTATTTCGATGAGTTTAATACTGCTAAAAAAGCGAACTACGGCAAGCCACTTACTATAGAAGTGGTGCGCGGTGGCGGCCAGCTAATGGTGGTAACCACCATAATACCTAAAGATAGTTTGCTGGGTATAGTACCCGAAGACGGTGCCAGGTATTTTGCAATGCAGAAAACGCATTACAACCCGATACAGGCGATAGGCAAAGGTGTTAGCTATACCTGGGAGCAATTTGGCTTTTACTGGAAGCAGTTTAAAATGATACTGACCTCCAAAGAAGTGAAACCAAGTGAAAGCCTGGGCGGCGTGGTAAGCTTCGGTAAGATGTTTTCGCCAGTGTTCAATATGCACGATTTCCTTACGCTGACAGCATTCGTATCTATTATCCTGGCCTTCATGAACCTGCTGCCGATACCGGGGCTGGATGGCGGCTATGTTATCTTCCTGCTGTTTGAGTTGCTGACCGGTAAAAAGGTAAGCGAAAAAGTAATGGAGCGTGCCACCACCGTAGGGCTTGTGCTGCTGCTGGGCCTTATGCTGTACGCTAACGGGCTGGATATCTTTAGGTTGTTTAAGAAATAACCATTCTAATTTATATACTATGCCGCCGGAAATTCCGGCGGCTTTTTTATTTCCGGTTTTTCAGGAGCATTTCCACTTTTTTCCGGTGGCAGAATTTATTATAAGTGCTACAGGTAAGCACCTCAGTATGTTTTTTCCGGTGGATCGTAAATTTAGTTAGCGGAGTTCTGTATCAATGGTAAAGTGGTAAATGTCCCATTTCCTTAAAAAAGAGTTTTGGGAGGTTTTGGGGTAAATTAAAACGTAATCTCCTGATATTCAATAGTCATTAAATTTTTTTAAATTGGACAGAATGTTACAAAATGTCTCAAAATGTCGCATTTATTGGGCATGGGATATTTGCATCATCCGACTAGGAGATATTCCGGAATTTCCGGTTTTTTCCGCCGACAGGTAGGGTTTACAGTATGTCAAAGAGCTTAGCCAATTAGCTGATACGATGATTAGCTGACGTTTGCAAGATACTATCAGGAAGAAGCGGTTTCCAAGAAAACATATCCACATTTGTACAAGATGAAAAAATTAAGATACGCCTTTATATGGCAAACAAAAAAGGGAGCTACAAACGTAACTCCCCTGTATCAAGATTTAATGTGCAATTTCGTTATAGCACTGTCATCTTCTTAATATCGAATTGCCGATTATCTACTATTAAAGCATATACGTACATACCCGGCAGCAAATTATTCATATTAACTGTAATCTGCCCACGTCCAATGGCAGTAATAGGATAACGTCTGATTTCGGTGCCATTCATATCGTTGATAACGATAAATGCATTTTGCTGTATTTGATGCACAAAATAGCCAATTGTTGTTTGGCCACTGACAGGATTGGGTGTATTTTGGTACAGCATGTTGCTTCCCATTTGGGATGTAAGGTTGTCAGCTAAGGTTGTTTGGCTATCGCATTTGTTCTGGCCATAACAAGTGCTCTCCATTAATTCCGGTACAGCGCAAGTTATATTTCCCATAACATTTAGTCCAACTCCCCTCCCCGCTACATCATATAGATCAATGTCAATAGTATGAGCGCCGGGAGCCAGTCTATAGCTCTGAGTAACAGACATAGGAATGGTTGTCGTTGAAACATCGCTTTTATAATAAAGGTAATAAGGAGCTGACGAGGATGGAATGGCCGGTGACGTAGAGCTGACAAAGAGAGGGACACCAGGTGTGCCGTCTACAGCCGCAAAAATTATATCATCGCCATATCCGGCAAGGTTTATTGTTACAGTTTGAGAATCGGAACCGGCGATGTAAAATTTTCTTGTAAATCTAATTGGTAATCTCTTGCGGCCGCTGTCATCTGTGTTTGGTCCGTATGGTGTACCCCAATAGTAAGTCCACAAGAATCCACTACCCGAGCTCGCAGTAGGAATGGCGCCTGTCGGCTCCTCCTGGCATTTGCTTATGAAACTTATGTAGTGACTGCCCAACGGACTGCCTGCTGTTGGCGTATTTGCAAACCCTGCCCACATACCACCACTCGTAACCATTGAATCATCTACAAGGGTTGCACACTGAGGTGCAGTGTAACCAATAGTATTGAATGGTGCCATTGTTACTTGCCACCATCCATCCCGCACCACCGTTGTTCCTAACGAGTAGGCATATAATGTTCCAGTTGTTGCATTGAGGCCAGTACTTATGTCAATGCTGGTAGTAAGGCACGTAGCCCGGGAAGAGATTGAAAGTGCCAAGGCGCAGCCTGCAGCAGCAATAAATTTCAACATCTTTTTAGTGTTGTCTTTGGGTGTTCTCATAAAGCTAATTAAGTAAGTTAATTAAAATGATTAGGGACCAAAGTTATTCTATAACATTTAATTAAAAAAGCTATATCTATTAAATGCGCCAGTTTAAGCATATGTACAATCATGCAGTTAAATAATTTACATGCCGTTGCCAGAAGGGTTGCATATTTCTATCTTCATGAAAAACAATCAGAAACGGCATATACAAGGCATTTGTATTATTCTTTTACTAAACCTATTTCTTCTGTCCGGCAAATAAAGCGGCTGCATAATTACCGGCGGCTTTATTTTTATATTTAAAGATACAAACCATGCAACTATGATAAACCAGGATATAAAAGTGGCAGCTGACAGCGTAATATTTGCCTATGTTGAAGCTACGCTAAGCATACTGCTGATACAGCGTAAAAATGATCCATTCAAAGGAATGTGGGCGCTGCCGGGGGGATTTGTAGAGAATGATGAGGACCTGGAGCCAGCGGCCATCAGGGAGCTGAAAGAAGAGACAGGAGTGGAGCTAAAAACCATGCAACAATTGCGGGCATACGGCAAGCCGGGGCGTGACCCGAGGTTCCGTACCGTTTCTATAGTCTTCCAGGCCATCATTAACCCGGACGACCATAAGATAGCTGCTGCGGATGATGCTGCAGGGCTACAATGGTTTAATACGAAAGAGCTGCCGGAAATGGCCTTTGACCACAGGGAGGTGGTAGACTATGCCATAGCGCACTTCAGCGTGAGCCTGAACAGTTAGGATTTAACGAAAGATGGGGAAATAATTTTGTAAATTTGCAGTTGCTCTTTGAGAACAATAAAAACTTAACTACCCGGGGCCGACTGGTTTTGACAGCATAGGGCGGGGTAAGTAAGCATGCCGTGCGTTGTGTGGTCAGCACGTAAATCTGAATGCTCAACACTTCAAATGGCAATACACAGTATGCCATGGCTGCCTAATTAGATTAGCGCAACCATTTTGGCCGCCGCAACCTGCTTCCTGTAGCAGAGCCGCCGCCTAAATCGAAAAAAAACAGGATAGCGATGCAGCAGCCGTGACTGCAGAGCAAAACTAAAACGGTGTAGGCAGGCAGTAGGTTCGCCCGGATCCGGCTGACTGCCGAAATATAATTCCGGAATAAGCATGTAGAAAGCTTATCGAGCATATGTTTGGACGTGGG